>CANNEJ010000229.1 GCA_947503585.1 Anaerolineales bacterium
ACTCGCCGGCGCCGGCATCGACAATCTCGAACAACTCACCCGCGGACAAGTTCGGCGCGCAAGCTGGTGGGCTGGCGCTGCACTTGCCGGATTGGTGATGGGTACTTTCGCGGGCGCAAGCCACACGCCTGCCGGCGAAACCGGCCCGCTTGGCATGCCGCTCCCTTCTGAGCTCGCAGCGTGGCTGCTGGCTTTTGCCCTCGGGCTAACTATATTCGCATTTGATTCCGCAAGGCTCGCACACTTTCGCAAGCCAGCTTTGATTGCACTGCTCGTGCTCGAATTGTTTCTAGCAAGCACCCCGCTTCCCATTAACAACCCCACCACCCCCGATGCCTATAACAGCATGCGTCCCGCTGTGCTGGAAATACTGCGGGCGCAAAGCGCAGCGCAGCCGGCAGCGCGCATGTTGTCGCTGTCAAGCCTCACCTATGATCCGGGCGACCTAACCGAACTGCGCGCCATGCTTGCGCCCAAAATCACATCCGCCGCGCTGGTGGATGCCATCACTGCCGCCAAGTCCAAAGAAATGCTAACGCCCAATCTGCCGCTGGCGTGGCACATACCAACGCTGGATGGCTACGACGGCGGCCTGCTGCCGACGCGGTCTTACGCTCAGTTCGCTGCGCAACTGGCCGATCCCGCCATCGCCGTGCCCGATGGCAGACTGCGCGAACGCCTGAAAGAGCTGCCGCCGGCGTGGCTCTTGAATATCACAAACACGCGCTGGCTTATCACCGACAAGAGCAACGATATTTGGATCGACGGCGTATATTTCGATCGGCAGTTCGCACGCCAGATTTTGAACGCGCCAGCTACGGCGCTGCCAGTAACACCGTCGTTCCTTGCCGATGGCCTGGCACTAATCCTGGAATCCACTACAGGGAATGAGCCCACGCTTTTGATGGCGCGGATCACAACGGATACTGGCGCCGCGTTTGAAATTGCAGCTCCCGAAAGTTTGCAGCGCACGGGCACCGGCACTCTAGAGTTTGCCAAGCCGGCAGCAGTTGCCACAGTGGAGCTGTACGCCAGCAGTGGCAGCGCCATCCTGCGCGCCGCCTCTTTGGTGCATAAACCCAGTCGCACTTTTAAATCGTTAGTAGCACTACCCTATCGTCTGGCGCATTCCGGCGACGCAAAAGTTTACGAAAACCTTGGGGCGTGGCCGCGCGCTTATCTTGTAGCTGCCTTGCCCATCACAGAACTTTCGCAGCCTGCCGGATCCGCTGCAGTCACGCTGTACAGTGCCCAGCGGATTGATGTGCAGACCAGCGCCGCAACTAGCACCCATTTGGTGCTGGCTGACGCAAACTATCCGGGCTGGCACGCTACAGTTGATGGTGCCGCGGCACCCATCGAAAGCGCCAACGGGTTGCTGCGCTCGGTGAACCTCAGCCCCGGCACCCATTCTGTAAGTTTCATTTACGCGCCTGACAGTTGGCGCACCGGGCTGATGCTGAGCTTGGCCGGGGCGCTGCTCTGGTGCGCAGCCTGGTTCTTTAGGTGGCCGGCTGCCAATCGCGCAGCCTGAGCTGCACGCTGCGCCTGCCCTGCCACTCGTTCAGCTCCAGATTAAATGCAACATCAATCTGCCGCGGCATTGTGTCCGCAGCCGCACCCTCCCCGAAAGCAACCGCCTCCACACTCGCGCTGCCCGCATGTTGCAGCTGCAGCTTCAAGTGCTGCCCGTCCGCGCCCATGCGCCGGACTGACGCCACACTAACATTGCGCGCGGCAAAAACCGGGGCGGGATTGCCATAGCCGGTTGGCTCAAAAAACTCCATCTGGCGCGCAAGTCGCCCGGTTAAGTCGGCGAGACTGACTTCCGCATCGACGCGAAGTTGCGGCCGCAATGTTAGTCCGGCCAGTTTGGTTTCCGCAATCGCACGCATGCGCTGCCCGAATGCGTCCCAGTTCTCAGGGAGCAATGTAAAGCCAGCAGCTACGGCGTGCCCGCCATACCGCACCAGCAGATCCGCGCACTCGTCCAGCGCTTCAGTGATGTGAAACTCAGCAATACTGCGTGCGGATCCGCGAATTTGATCCGGCTCTCGCTGTGCAACAAGCACCGGCCGATACGCTTGCTCCTGCACGCGCGCCGCCGCCAAGCCCACAATTCCACTGTTGAAAGTTTCGTCCACCGCAAACAAAATTAACTGCTCCGCCCCGCCAGCAAGTGCTTGTTGCAATGCTCGCTGCGTGATCTCAATGGTCTGCTGCTGTCGATCGCGATTGAGCAGTTCCAGCGCTTGCGCCAACCGCTCCGCTTCGGCAGCATCCGTTGTTACAAGCAGCCGGTAGGCGTCTAAAGCCGTATCCAGCCGGCCGGCAGCATTCAGCCGCGGCCCAAGCTGAAACGCAATCGTGCCGGCATCCACCGCACTGCCCCGCCGCCGCGCCGCCACCAACAGCGCCGCAATGCCTGCCCGCGGGTGCTCGTTGATGCGCTGCAAGCCGCGCCATACTAATGCGCGGTTCTCGCCAGATAGTGGCGCCAGGTCCGCCACTGACCCCAAGGCAACCAAATCCAGAAGAGTCTCACACTGCGGCACACTTGCAGCCAGCGGCAAGCGTAGCTGCAGAGCCTGTGCAAGTTTGTACGCCAACCCGACGCCGGATAGATTGCGTTCCGGATATGCGTGGTCCGGCCGCTTGGGGTTGATCACAGCAATTGCTGCAGGAAGTGTCTCGCCTACTGAGTGATGGTCAGTGATGATCAAGTCCATTCCCAGCTCGCGCGCGCGGTCTGCCTCCGCCAACGAGCGCACGCCACAGTCCACGCTGATCACCAGTTTCGTACCATCTGCCGCCAGCTCCTCCAACGCCGGATTATTGAGCCCGTACCCTTCGAGGTCACGGCGCGGAATGTAGGGATGCACATCGGCGCCATACTGCTGCAAGTGCAGCACCAGCAAAGCCGTTGCAGTCACCCCGTCCACATCATAATCACCGTAAATCACAATGCGATCGCGCTGCTCAATTGCCGCCACAAGGCGTTCCACGGCGGCGGGCATATCCGGCAGCAACATCACATCGGCCGCAACCAGCTGGCTGCGCTGCACGAAAGCCATTGCTTCGGACTCAGTGGTGAGGCCGCGGTTAAAGAACAGCTGCTGAATTACGGGCTCATCCTGCCAGCGCCGCAATGCGGCGCGTACCTCCTCACTAATGAGCGGGCTTACGCGCCAGACTTTTTTTACTGCAAACCGCGCACCTGCGGCATCAATTCGGATGCTCATCATCCAGCCCCCGCAACGCCCGCGCACAAAACAAGCTCAAACATAGCAGTCCCGAATTTTAGCTGAGCCAAATGCTAAAATCCAAACATGCGCGTTGTATTCATGGGAACACCGCAGTTTGCAGTGCCCGCACTGCAAAAACTGCTTGAACAATGGCCGGTTGCGGGCGTCGTTACCCAACCCGACCGCCCCGCAGGACGCGGGCGCCGGTCGGCCGCAGGCGCGGTAAAGCTGGAAGCACAGCGTTTTGGCCTGCCGGTCATTTCGCCCGTACGCTTGCGCGACGCAACTGCGCATGCACAAATTGTCGACTGGGCACCGGACTTGATTGTGGTGG
>CANNEJ010000230.1 GCA_947503585.1 Anaerolineales bacterium
GTGGGCACGCCAGCCGGTTGCGGCCGTTGATGCGCATGGCGTCAGAGCCGCGCACGCCATGCGCGCACGAGCTGCGTAGATTAAACGTCCCGTCCTGAAACCATTTGATTTTTTGAAGTGCATCCAGCACGCGGTCCGTGGGCTCGACTTCCACTTCGTAGTCGCCCCACCACGCCTCAGTATCGCGCTCGGGATTGAAACGTTTGATTTTAAGATGTACTTTCATTTGGTGGTTGGTTGTGGGTTGGAATGCAAATAGATGCGCTAATACTTGCGCTCTTTGGGTTCGAAGCGCCCAAGGCGCACTGGCCGGTCTCCAAAATTCAACGTGGCGCCGGCGGGCGTGGGCTTGGCGCCGCTACCCGCGCTGCGCGAAACCAGGGTGTGCTTCAACCAGTTCGTATCGCTGCGCTTGGGGAAGTCTTCGCGCGAGTGGCCGCCGCGCGATTCGGTGCGCCGCAGCGCGGATGCGGCGGTGGCCTCAGCCACATCAAGCAGGCAGCCCACTTCGAATGTCTCCAACAGCTCGGAGTTGAATATCTTGCCGCGGTCGTCGATGCGCACATCGCTGTAGCGCTGCTTTAATTCGGCAATTTTGGCCAGCGCCTGCTGCATGCCTTGCTCGTTGCGGAACACGCCCACCAGGTCGGTCATGGTTGTTTGCAGCTCCGCGCGCAGCTGCGCCGGGCGCTCGCTGCCGCTGGCATTGCGCAGCTGCTCCAGCTCGGCGGTTACTTCTGCGTGCGGCTCGGCCGGCAGGCTGCCGAAAGCCGCAGACTTTGCGTACTCGGCAGCGGCGCGGCCGCCACGCCGCCCGAACACCACCAGATCCACAAGCGAGTTGGTGCCGAGGCGGTTGGCGCCGTGCACCGAAACACAGGCGCACTCGCCGGCTGCATACAGGCCCGGCACCGCTCGCCCGTTTGCGTCCAGCACGCGCGTGTCGTTGTCTGTGGGGATGCCGCCCATGGCGTAGTGCGCCGTGGGTTGGATCGGCACTGGCTCGCGCAGCGGGTCAATGCCCATGTACACGCGCACAAAATCTGTGATGTCTGGCAGGGTTTTGGAAATGTGCTCGGCGGTTACCACGCGGCCCCCGGGCCCGCTGCGGTAGCGGTTGATGGTTTCCGGCCGGAAATCCATGTGCACATAGTCTGACCCGTTGACGCCGCGCCCGGCGCGAATTTCCGTCTGGATGTACTGCGAAATCATGTCGCGCGGCGCCAGATCTTTTACGGTGGGGGCGTAGTGCTCCATAAAGCGCTCGCCTTTGCCGTTGATCAGCACGGCACCCTCGCCGCGCGCGGCTTCCGAAAGCAGGATGCCCATCTTGTAAATGCCGGTGGGGTGAAATTGGTAGAACTCCATGTCTTGCAGCGGCAGCCCGCGCCGCCACACTGCCGCCACCGCGTCGCCGGTGAGCGTATGCGCGTTGGATGTCACCTTGAAGATTTTGCCAAAACCGCCCGACGCCACCACCACAGATTTTGCGTGGAAGATGTGAATCTCGCCAGTGGCAATTTCAATTGCGACACATCCCACGCAAGCGCCTGCATCCATGATCAGATCCGCGACAAAAAACTCATCATAAAAATTGACTTTGTTTTTGATGCATTGCTGGTACAGCGTTTGCAAAATCATGTGGCCGGTGCGGTCGGCAGCTTTGCAGGAGCGCATTACCGGGCGCTCGCCGAAATTGGCGGTGTGCCCGCCAAAGCGGCGCTGTTCAATGCGCCCCTCGGGCGTGCGGTCAAACGGCAGGCCCATATGTTCCAGCTCTATTACAGCTTCAATTGCATCACGCGCCAGCACTTCCGCTGCGTCCTGGTCCACCAGGTAATCGCCGCCCTTGATGGTGTCAAACATGTGCCATTCCCAGCTGTCCGGCTCCATGTTGGCAAGCGCGGCTGCAATGCCGCCCTGTGCCGCGCCGGTGTGCGAGCGCGTGGGATAGAGCTTGGAAACCACGGCGGTGCTCACGGAGCGGCTGGCGTGCAGCGCGGCCATCAGGCCCGCGCCGCCTGCGCCAATAATCACTGTGTCAAACTTATGTATGGTTGGCATGATTTACTCAGCTTAGCGTGGCGCCAACACCGCCTACCAGCGCAATTGCGCCCATGGCAGTGACGATTAGCCAGCCGGCTAAAATTGCATACTTGGTGAGGCGCAGGCGCAACGGCGCATGCACGTAATCTTCCGTAACCTGCTTAAGTCCGTACGCGCCGTGCGCCAGCGCAAATGAGAGCAGCGCAGCATCATAAATGCGCCACCCCAAGAACCGCCAGTACAGCTCCACGTAAGCGAGGTTAATCAAGTGCACGCCATGCAGGATGTCCTTGATCATGACATGGCCATATGCCAGCGGGATTAGCAGCACGCCGGAGTAGCGCATGAACATCCACATGCGCGTCTCAAGCGTGGGCTTGATGGCCGCTTGCCGGCCACTGCCGGGGCGGGCGCTGGCGGCAAAGGCCACGAGCAAGCCGGCGGCCACAAGCAAAATCACCGCCACGTTGGCCCAGCCGGTGCCTACCTGCTCTGGTGTAATCGCAGCTGGCGCTGGTTCCATCAGAATGGAGTGCAGGTAAAGGCTGCGCCCCATCACAAATGCAGCCGGCAGCCACAACGCAAACGTGGCGCCAAAAACCACCAGCGACCAGAAATGCTCGCGCTCCGGCGACCATAAGTCCGGTTTCCAGTCGAAGGCGATGATCCGCAGACCGTTCAGTCCGTGAAAGAGCACGGCTGCCACAAGGCCAATTTCTCCCAGCATAAAGACCGGGTGCTGGTAACTTGCCACAACCTCTGCATAGAACTCTGGTTTGAAATAAACCGCTGAGGTCTCGACGACATGAATTATCAGGAAGAGCAGGGTGCCAAGGCCCGACAGGCGGTGGCCGATGAAGGCCAGATGCCCGGTGCCACCCCGATACTTGATTCCCTGCCACACACCGTCGACGATACCGGTCTTAAGTGTGCGCTCCGGTACCAGGCGTGACACTTGCCGGCTCACCGCCGCCACCCTGTTGGCAATTTAACCAAGGCGGCAAGGCCAATGCTGCCAGCGAAAGAAAATGCGAATGCGAACTGCGTGGATTTAATCATACTTTCATTGGTTATGCGGGTTGAATTAGCGGCGCGGTCGCCGAGTTGCGGTTTTGACGCGCGCAGCACTGCGTGCGGATGGCCGGGTGCCACTGCTCACCCGGCGCGCAGACTTGGCAGCGGGCTTGGTGCGTGCCCGGCTCTTTGCTGCCGGGCGTCGTTTGGGAGTGGCTTTAGTGCTCTTGACAGGCTTGCGCTTGGCCGCGCCCGTGGTGCGCTTTGCAGGCTTGCGCTTGGCCGCGCTCGTGGTGCGCTTGGCCGGCTTGCGTTTAGCTGCGCTTTTGCGGCCGCGGGCCGGCTTACGCGCAACTGTTTTGGCAGCTGCGACCGGGGCCAGCACAGTTGCTGCAGTAGCATCCGCCATCGCGTGGATCACCGCATCGCCAAACTCGCTGCACTTTACTTCTTTTGAGCTGGGCAGCATGCGCGCAAAATCGTAAGTGACCGTGCCCGCTGCCACAGCGCCTTCCAC
>CANNEJ010000231.1 GCA_947503585.1 Anaerolineales bacterium
GTGCGCTTCTCTGAACGGGCTGGGGCTGCCATCCAGGCGTATTTGGCGCTGCGCGATACGGTGGTGGTGGCAACCGGCATGCGCCGCAATGCGCTGCCAATTTTTGCGCGGCACGACGACGGCGCCGGCTCCAAGCTGCTGCCCCTCAACAGTTTGGGGGCGCGCAAACTGGTGGACCGCGCCGTAGTTGATGCCGTTGGCCCGGACGCCAAGGGCACGGTCACGCCCCACTCCTTCCGGCACTATTTTGTGACCGTGGTGCTGCGCGCTTCGGGAGGCAATCTAAAGATGGCGCAAAGGCTTGCGCGCCACAAGAATATTTCCATCACAGAGCGCTACGCCCGCGTCTCCGACGAAGAAGAAGACCGTGGCTACCATGAAATTTTCAACACCCAAAAACCAAGCGACAAATAGAGGCTGCCCAGCATCTCCAGCACAATCGCCTGCGCTGAGAGGATTGTTGGCAAGCTTATTTCTTGACACACACCACAAAACAGCAGCTTGACCGCGTCCGCCGGGGCTGCTACCGTACGCGGCAATGGCAACCGGGATCGCTTTACTTGTCTCGCTGGCGCAGATCAACGTGCCGGCGGAAACGATGTGCGAAATATTCGGACGCTTCGACCGGCAAACCGAACTGTACCGGCAGCGCACGCAGCTGCAGGTTGAACAGCATCACAAATTGGATCAGGTCGAGCGCTGCTTCGACGAACAACTGCGGGAGTTTGAACCGCAATTAGAGGCCGCTCTGGCCCGGCGGCTGAGCGGAAGTGCGCACCAGTATGCGGCGACCCGCTCGGCCTGATGCCGCCCGAAAATCAGTAATCTAATCAGGGCAACAATTTGCTGTGATGCTGCCGCACCGTTGCCCATAACGAAAACCAAAAAAACAACCGAAGCTCTGCCATGCCCACCGTAACAAAGGAAGATATTCAAAAGCGCATCGTACAGCTGGACGCGCTCGACCCGCACTGGCGCCAATACGACTCGCAGTGGCTGCTGCTTGACGCGCAACTGCAGACGATAAGCGAGCAAGCGCAGCAGATCGGCGATCAGGCGTGCGCACTAGATGAGCAGCGCCGCGCGCAAATGGAAGCGCAAGCCGCACAGCTGAAAGACCTGCGCCCCACTCCGGCAAACAGCCCCCACACTCACTTCTTACAATTAGGGGTGCCAATAGTGCTTGGAATATTGGCCGCGCTCTTCGTCACTTTCGTGCTGGTTGCCACTGGACCATAACCCGGCCCGGGCACACAGCGGTTGGCAGGCCAAGCGCTGAACCCACCACGAATAAACGCGCGGTTTTGCAAGCGCGAGCACGCGGCCCAAACTAAACTGCACTGAACCGCGCGCTGTAAACCGACCGCCGAGTTCCGGCGGATTTCCGCGCTGCTGGCGCAGTTCTTGCTACACAGCCGACTATGACAACAAAAGATGAACATTGGCACCAGTTTGTTGCACAGCTGCACCGGTTAGACAATCAGTGGATGCACTTTCTGGAGCAGCGCCAGCAACTCGAGGAGCAGCAACCGCAGCTGGATGAGCATTGGCGCCAGTTTGTTCAGCAACGCGATCATTATGAAGCTCAGCAACTGCAGCTGGCTCACCAGCGCGCAAGGCTGGAATTGCAGCAGGGGCAGCTAGACCAGCGTCGGCAAGCCGTCGTTGCTGCGCAGGTCCCCCCGCGCACACTATCAGAAACACCCATCGTATTGCTTGGGCTTGCTGCCGTTTTTGTGACACTGCTTCAGCTTGCAATCGGATAAGAATCCTCGCCTAACAACCAAAATACCGTGAGCGCGCCCGCGGCTAAGAAACGGTAGTTCGATATCAACAGCAATTTTTAGGCCGCAACTCTGCAGTTTGACCAAATTCCGGCGCGCTGCTATTAATATGACGCATGGTCACGCGCGCGGAAATTGACGAGCAGTACAACCAGCTACTGGCGCAGCGTGACCGGCTTGAAGTACTCAGCAATCAGCTGGCGGAGCGCATGCGCCAAGTCCGTCAGGCGCTGGATGCACTACTAGGCACGGTGCGTGATAGCGACATGCTGCATGCGCCGCCCGATGTGGCCAGCAGCCCGCATGCCCGGCAATTGCGCGCTGAAGGCTCTGAACTGGTGGAGCAAGGCAAACAAATTGCTGCGCAGCAACTGCAGATAGTGGCGCAATTGAATTATCTGGCCCAGCAGCGCCAACAACTTACGGCCTAAGAACATTCGCCATGGGTGACAGCGCGCCATACTTTTTGACCGGCAAATTCAAGTCGTTATAACTCCTGAACCCACCCCATGTCCAGCGGCCTTCCCCAACAACCTGCGCCGCGCACTTAGCCCATAATTTGCGCCAAAGCGTGCAAGCGCCAGATTTGCCTATTGACAACGGGTGTACACTGCTTGTAGGCGACGGCAGCGCGCAAAATATAAACGCGCGATATGTATCGCCGCAAGGCTTGCCCCACCAAGCCTTCAGCTGGCTTGCCAAGAGCAAGTCAAATACTTAGCGCGGCAGCCTTGGCAGTTGCAGCGCACGGCTTGCGGATGCAAGCCACAAAATTGAGCGCCGCGGCTGCACCTTTGGCAGCCGCGGCGCAAATGTTTTAATTTAGCCGCGCTTGTCCTGTGTGGTGCGGCTTAGGCCGGCGGATGCGCCGCAGAACCGCGAAGCACTCCGCCCAAAGCCCAAACAAATACTGCGCGACCATTCCCAGAGGTAGCATTGTTCCATCCGGAATGCGCGCCGGCGCCAGAAAGAAATTGACACTGACGGCCACCATGGAGCCGCCCAAAGGCAGGAACCCTAAATCCCAGATGTAAGCCAAGTTTAAGCGCCGCTGATTGTCAGTGCTACCCATACGTCACCCCGGAGAATTATTCGCGCCTGCCACCGGCCAAAAACTGCCCTGCCCGACGCTTACGGTATAATCGCGCTTAAGCCAGTAGTGAACAACCATGGCGCCAACCGCTTCTAACGCATTAATCCACTCCACGCAGCCAGCCCAACCGCACATCAACAACCCGGGGCACAGCGGCCTGCTCCCCGCCCTTCTGAAGGCCCAAAAGCAAAACGGATACATTAGCAAGCCGGTCGCAGCCGAAATTGCGCGCGCTCTGCAGATTCCGCTTGCAGATGTTTATGGTGTGATTGAGTTTTATGCGCTGCTCTATACGGAGCCAACGGCAGCGCGCGTGATTCGCATCTGCGGTGATCCGGCCTGTTCGATTGCCGGTAGCCACGCCGCCTTGGAAGCTGTGTGTGCCAGCCTGGGCGTTAGCCCCAACGTAGCTAGTGCCGACGGCGGATTTATGGTGGAGCGCTCGCCGTGCCTGGGCTTGTGCGATCAGGCACCTGCAGCCATGGTCAACGACCAAGCGCTGGGCCGCATTCCAGTCAGCGTGCCGGCCGCGATCATTGCTGCAAAAAGCCCGGCCAAGTCCGCGGTGGTGGGCGGCAGCTTGCGCCATCTCACGCGCCGGTGCGGCACCGGCGCAACGCCAACGCTGGCCACTTACATTAAAGATGGCGGCTACAGCGCGCTCACCAAAGCGATCCAACAGCTCACGCCGGCTGCC
>CANNEJ010000232.1 GCA_947503585.1 Anaerolineales bacterium
TCTTGTGTGCCACTGCCGTGGTTGTGTTCCAACTGTTTGCCAGCAAGCCCGCTGCGAGCTGCACGCCTGCAACGTCAGCTGCGAATACACCAACATGGTCCAGCGATGGCGCGAGCGCTATGACGCCCGCGCGCGGGATGCGATCGTAGCTGGGCTTGAAACCAGCCACTCCGCAGTACGCGGCGGGGCGCACGATGGAGCCGATGGTTTGGGTGCCGAGCGTGAGCGCTGCGAGTCCGGCCGCAACGGCCGCAGCGGAGCCACTGCTGGAGCCGCCGGGCGTGTGCGGTTGGCCGGCCGGGCTGTGCGGGTTACAGGTTGCGCCGGGACCAAAGTATGCAAACTCGGTGGACACTGTCTTGCCAAGCACGAGTGCGCCAGCCTGTTTCAAGCGCGTTACGCTGGGCGCTTCAGCGCCGCGCAACACTTCCAACGGCAGCTGGCTGCCACCGGTTGTGGCAAACCCGTCCACATGAAAAATGTCCTTAACCCCCACGGCTACGCCAAACAAGGCCGGCCGCGCTGCCGGATTTGGATAGCGGGCTTGCAGCTGGCGGGCGGCGTGCAGCAAGCGGTCAAAGCGCGCGGGCTCCGGCATGAACGCCTGCACATCCGCTTCGCGGGCGGCGAACCGTGCTGCCAGTTGCGCGATGTATTCGGGCAGGGGCAGCGCGCCCGACCGCAGGCAATCAGCCAGTGCGGGCAGGCTGGCAGGAATGTTCACGGTTGCGGCGCCGTGCTTCTCCCAAAAAGCGGTTTGCAGCACGTTTAGTTTGTCGGGCGTGCCAAGGCTTTCGACTGTGAGCAGCGCATGGCCGTCAGCCTGTACTGCCAGCATCAGGCACGCACGTACCGGCTGCCCGTCAAATAGTATGGTGCATGCGCCGCACGCGCCCTGCTCGCAGCCCACGTGCAGGCCGCACAGCCCGAGGTCATGCCGCAGAAAATCGCTGAGCAGTACGCGCGCTTCTGTCTCACGCTCGTAAGCCTGGCCATTTACGGTGGTGTGTATCAGATGCAGTTCCGGCATGGTTTTACTTTGCATAACGGGTTTAGGCGGTGTGGTTGCGGTAGGTCCAGTGCCAGCTGTGCGTTTTCAATTTGCGCGCTGCACAGCGAGCTGCAGTGCGCGGCGCGCAAGTACACGCGCCAAATGGCGCTGGTAGGCAGGCGTGGCATGTACGCTGCCCATCGGTTCCAGCTCTTCTGCGGCGGTGCTTGCCGCAGCTGCAATGGCAGCGCTGTCCGGCAGCTGGCCGTGCAGCGTTGCGGCGGCGCGCTGTGCATTCATCGGCCGGTCACCGGCGTTTAGAAAAATGAGCCGCGCTGCGCTGCACGCGCCGGCGGCGTCCAGTGTCACAACGACCGCCACCCCCATCAGCGCGTAGTCACCGTGGCGGCGCGCAACTTCCATGAATGCCGTGCCGGTGCGCGCCGGTGCTGGCGGCACGGCCACCTCCACCAGCATCTCGTCCGGGGCAATCGCAGTGGTAAACAGCGATACAAAGAAGTCATCCGCACTAACCCAGCGCTCGTTGGAGGAAGATTGCAGCCGCAGGCGCCCTCCCAGCGCCGTGAGGATTACCGGCAGCTCCGCTGCCGGGTCAGCATGCGCCAGCGAACCGCCCACCGTGCTGCGGTTCCGGATTTGCGGATGCGCAATGTGCGGCACGGTTTCCGGCAGCAGCGGGCAGTGCGCGTTCACCAGCGGATCGCGTTCCAGGCGCTGCACGCGCGTGAGGGCGCCAATGCGCAATTCGCCGTCGACCATCCGGATGTAGTCCAGCATTGCAAGCTTGTTCACATCCACCAGCAGGGCCGGATTTGCGATGCGGAAATTCAGGGCAGGCACCAGGCTTTGTCCGCCTGCCAAAAACTTTGCCTCGTCCCCATGCCCGGCCTTGAGCAGCAATGCTGCCCCAAGCGAGGCAGGCGCGTGATAAACAAAGGGTGCCGGTTTCATTGCAGCTGCTGTGTCAGCGGATTCTGACCAGTGCAGAACCCGGTCGATTCGAAAGCTGGCATTGCGCTGAGGCAATTGTAGACCACTTGCGCAGGCCGTTTTGGCGGCCGGGGTTGCGCCAGCAGTGGGTGCGGCCGGGCTGCTGGATTTGGGATAGCCGGCAGTGGCGGCTGCAAGCTATCAGCAACGGCGAAGTGTGAGATCTGGCGTGCCGGCCCGGCAGGTGCGCCTGCGCAGCACAAAAGCCACGCGATTAACGACGGCGCGTTGGCTTGCGTTTGGGTGCGGCCTTCTTTTTGGCAGCCGGCTTGGCCTTGCTAACGGGCTTGCGCTTAGGCGCGCCCAGCTTGACCTTGGTCTGAATCTTTGGCTTGGTGGCAACGCGCGGTAACTTCTTCGCAAATATGCTTAAAGGTAAATAAGCTGAGACGATGTAGTTTGGTGCATCTACAATTTCGCTGATCTTTAAATCCACTGCGGCGCCGCACAGGCAATACGCCTCGGCACGCGTCAAGTTGTGTTCAGATGCCAAGTAGTCGATCATGTAACGCACAGCCTGCTGCGCGTCTTGGAACAGGTCAGGTCCATGCGCGGTGGTCACAAAATAGCCTCCATCATCAGCTGCAGTGAGCTTCTTGCCAGATGGCGTAATAAAACGTAATTCTGGAATGTGCGCATTCTTCAACAGTTGAAAACGCAGCGTAACGGTCATGGGCGTTTCAATACCCGTGCCATTTACTTCTCCATCGCCCTGCGCTGAATGACAGTCGCCGCATGAAAATAGCGCACCAGCTACAAGTACCGGAAACATAACCCGTGAGCCTGGCGTAAGATGCCGAATGTCAATATTGCCGCCGTTGTGGCGCGGTGGAATTGTGTCGAATCGACCGTGCACTGCTGGCCCGACACCCATTACGCCGCAGAATGGCTCATAAGGGATGACAATGTCGTCACGAAAAATACAGCGGTTTCCGGTTAGTTTGTAGTGGTGCAGATATGGGTCAGGAAATTCGGCGCCCAAGAGGCCAAATCCAGGTATTACTGCATTCCATCCCCACCCTGAGTGCTTGATGCTAACGACTACAACCTCAAGCCCATCGCCTGGCTCGGCACCTTCTACATACACCGGGCCCGTGAGCGGGTGAATAGGATCGAAACTAAGGGTTGTCACCGCATCGGAGTTGCTAGACGCGTGTATTTGTCCGGCGGATGCTTCTAGTGTCTCAAAAATCACTGTGTCACCAGACTTTACGCGCACGCGCGCCGGGAGCGAGTTGTCCCAGAAGGCGTGTGGCTGGCTATTACTGAGGTGGTGCTTGGTCATGATAAGGTCTCCTTGAACGCAACGATTGAGTCAATGTTTGTAGTCTAGACGGTGTTGCGAAGCTTGTACTATTCACTCTGTCTGGCAGGTCGAATGGGCGGGTCAACACTACCCCGAACAACATCAATCAAAATGCCACTCGCCACCACCAGAAGCGCACTAAAAGTTACCGCCCGTAAGCTTAACGGCACGTCCCCGGTGTCAATTGCTTCTACCGCTTTTTTCTAGGTGTTTTTGATTTTGGCAATGATGCCGGCTTGCGTTTTGGTTCGATCTTCTTTT
>CANNEJ010000233.1 GCA_947503585.1 Anaerolineales bacterium
AAGCGCCTGAGCGCACTGGGCGCGCGTGTGCCGGCCGTGCAGCCGCAGCATGTGGCGCTGCTGGGCGTGCGCAATCTGGATGCCGGCGAACACACGCTGCTGAGAACCGCGGGCGTGGCCGTTTATGACATGGCTCACATCGACCGCTTCGGCATGGCAGCCAGCGTGGAGGCAGCGCTGGCGCATGTGCTTGGCAATTGTGATGGCCTGTATCTCTCGCTGGATGTTGATGCGCTCGATCCGTTGTACGCGCCGGGTGTTGGCACGCCGGTGCCCGGCGGCCTAAGCTATCGCGAGGCGCATCTGATCTGCGAGCTGGTGGCGGCCAGCGGGCGCCTGCTGGCAATGGACGTGGTGGAAGTGAACCCCGTGCTGGATGAACACAACCGCACCGCACAAGTGGCGGTGGATCTGGTGCTGTCCGCCCTGGGCAAGCGCGTGTGGGAGCCAGCATGAGCCTCAAGCTTGACCGCATCGAATTGCACCACATCCGGCTGCAGTACCTCGCGCCGTTTGAAACCAGCTTTGCGCGCGAAACGCACAAAGAGTGCGTAATGGTGGCGGCGTATGCGGGCGGCCTCACCGGCTGGGGCGAGTGTGTGGCCGAGAGCGGCCCATGGTATTCCTATGAAACGGTGGAGACCAACTGGCACATGCTGCGCGACATTCTCGCGCCGGCGCTGCTGGGTGTGGAACTAGAATCGCCCGCAGCGGCAGCGCAGCAATTTGCGCGCGTACGCGGCCATTCCATGGCGCGTGCTGGCATCGAAGCCGCCATCTGGGATTTGTTCGGCCAGATGGAATCCAGCTCGCTGGCGCAAATGCTGGGCGCCACGCGCACGCGCGTGTCCGTGGGCGTAAGTGTGGGCATTGAGCCCACCCTCAAAGAGCAGCTGGCGCGCGTCGAAAATTTTGTGGCGCAGGGCTACAAGCGCGTGAAGCTCAAGATCAAGCCCGGCTGGGATGTGGAACCGGCAACCGCCGTGCGCAAGCAGTTCCCGGACCTGCTGCTGCAAGTGGATGCCAACTCCGCTTACACGCTTGCGGATGTGGCGCGCTTTCAGGCGCTTGATGATTTGCAGCTGCTGCTTATCGAGCAGCCCCTGCATCACGAAGACATTGTGGACCATGCGCGCCTGCAGGCACAGCTGCGCACGCCCATCTGCCTGGACGAGAGCATCCACTCCTATGAGCACGCGCGCTGGGCGCTGGATCTCAACGCCTGCAAGATTATCAATATGAAGGTCGGGCGCGTGGGGGGCTTTACTGCGGCGCTGCGCATCCACCAACTGTGCCAGGAGCGCGGCATACCGCTCTGGTGTGGCGGCATGCTGGAAACAAACATCGGGCGCGCCGGCAATGTGGCGCTGGCTGCGCTGGCCAACTTCACCCTGCCCGGCGACATCTCCGCATCGGCCCGCTACTATCGCGAAGATGTGGCCGCGCCAGATTTTGTCTTGAACGGCGACTCAACGCTGACCGTGCCTACCGCCCCCGGCCTGGGCGCAACCGTACTGCCCGCGCGGCTGGCGGCAGCGCGCCTGCGCCACCTTGAAATAAAAAGATAGTCGTGGGCCGGCCAGGAGCATCCGCTTATGAAACGCGTTGATCCAGTGCCGCACATTCGCTCGGCTGCGGTTGTTGGCTCCGGCACAATGGGCGGCGGCATTGCCGCGCTGCTGGCAGGCGTGGGCATTCCCACGCTGCTGCTGGACATCGCCCCCGCCGAACTTACGGCAGCCGAGTCTGCACAGGGGCTGCAGCTTTCAGCACCGGCTGTGCGCAACCGGCTCGTCAACAACGGGCTCGCCGCCATCAAGGCTGCGCGGCCCGCAGCCCTTTTTACACCCGCCGCAGCCGCACTGCTCACAGTTGGCAACCTGCAAGATGACTTTGCGCGCCTCGCAGAGGTGGATTGGGTGATTGAGGTAATCGTTGAGAACTTGGAGGTGAAGCGTAGTTTTTACGAGCGCTTGGAGCAGGTGCGGCCCGCGGGCCAGCTTGTGACGAGCAACACCTCCGGCCTGCCCATTCAGCAGTTGGCGCGCGGCCGCTCCGCGGACTTCCGCCGCAACTTTTGCGGCACGCACTTTTTTAACCCGCCGCGCTACCTGAAGCTGCTGGAGGTGATCCCGACTGCCGACACGCGCCCGGCGCTTGTGCAGTTTCTGCAGACGTTTGGCGCACAGCGCTTGGGCAAGGGTGTGGTGCTGTGCAAAGACACGCCCAACTTTATCGGCAACCGCATTGGCGGCGCTGCCAACGGCTTTCGCATGAGTTACGCGCTGGACAACGGCTACAGCGTGGAGGAAGCGGATGCGATCGGCGGCCCGCTGATGGGCTATCCGCGCACGGCAGTTTTCCGGCTGATGGATTTGGTGGGCATTGATGTGGCGGTGATGGTGAGCAACAACATTGCGCGCGCACTGCCGGGCGATGCGGCCGGCGGGCGGGCTGACGGCCGCGCCGGCATACTCATGCAAGAAATGCTGGAGCGCAAGTGGCTCGGCAACAAAACGCGCATCGGCTTTTATAAGGAGGTGGCTGCGCCCGGCGGCGGCAAGGAGTATTGGGCACTGGACCCTGCCACTATGACGCACGCAGCGCCCGCAAAAGTGCGCTTCGAGTCAATCGGCGCCGTGCGCAAGATTGCCGACCTTGGCGAACGCCTGCGGGCCTGGGTAAAACACACGGACCGCGCTGCACAATACGTCTGGCATACACTGGCGTTTGCTTGCAGCTACAGCGCTGCGCGCATTCCGGAAATCAGCGACGACATCGCCTCGATTGACGCCGCCATGCGCTGGGGCTACATGCAGCAGGCCGGCCCGTTCGAATATTGGGACATGCTGGGCGTGGCCGCAACCGTGCGGCGCATGGAACGCGACGGCTATGCGGTAGCGCCGTGGGTCAAGAAGATGCTGGCAGCCGGGCATAAAACTTTTTACCGCCAGGGCGCGCACGGGCGCGAGCAGTACCACCCCGCCAAGCGCAAGTATGTTCCGGTGGCGGGCGAAGCCGCGCAAATTAGTGTGGCCACACTGCGCGCCAACAAGCGCAGCCTGCAAAGCAACCTTGAAGCCGGACTGTTTGACATGGGCGACGGCGTGCTGCTGCTTGAGTTTCATGGCAAGGCCAACACGCTGGGCAGCGGTGTGCTGCAGCTTGCGGAAGCCGCGCTGCAGCGCCTGGAGCACGGCACGCAACACACCGGCCGCGCCATCGGCAACCAGGGCGAGCTTTTTAGTGCCGGCGCCAATATTGACCCGCAAAGCCTGCTCTCCGGTAGCGAGCCGGCGGCCGTGATAGTCGAACGCCTCACGCGCGCATTTCAAGATTTGATGCAGCGCCTGCGCTACTGCCACAAGCCCGTCGTCGCTGCGCCCTTTGACCGCACACTTGGCGGCGGCACCGAAGTTTGCCTGGCTGCGACGCGCGTGGTGGCACACATGGAGCTGTACATGGGGCTGGTGGAAACCGGCGTGGGCCTGGTGCCCGCCGGCGGCGGCTGCAAAGAATTGCTGCGGCGCGTGCTCAATCCCCTGATGCGGCTGCCGAATGC
>CANNEJ010000234.1 GCA_947503585.1 Anaerolineales bacterium
ACGCGCAAGCACCACTTTTTGCAGCTCCCCGGCGCGAATCTGCGCCGTGGCAATGCGCACACTTGCCGCCCACTGAGCTTGTGTTTGCAGCGCAATCGCGGGGCTGGCTGAGCCCCGCACGGCCACGGCAGGTTCATCCGGCAGCGCGCCCAGCCGCTCCAGCTCCGCCAGCACACGCTGCTCCACGTGCTGGACATCGCTGCCCGGCTGCAGGCGCATGTTCAAAGTCAACCACACCTGTCCCTGATGGCGCGTCAACAGCACCTGCGGCAGCACAAAGCAGGCTGCCGGAAACGCCGCCCACATCTCGTCCGCCTTATCATCGCGGAAGGCGAAGCCGCCAAACAACCGCGGCTGCACTTGCGCCGGCGGCTGCTCGCCCGTGGAAAGAATGCGCGCGAACAGCGCAGCGGATGCGCTGCGCACTGTCTCGAAGGCATTGCTGGCGGGAGCGACAACACGCGCTGCTTCGCCAAAACCCGCGAAGGCGAGCGGGTTGCCCGCATGCGACCAATACAGGCGCGGCAGACCGCCCGCTTTGCGCAAGAACCCCGTGAGCGAAACAGCCGGCCACGGCACGGTGCGACTCACAATCACAGTCTCGCCGGCAGCCAGCCGGGCATGCAGGGCAGCCAGCAATGCGGGCCGCTCCAGATGCACCGCGGTGGCGGACTCCAGCTTGACCGCCTCCCGCCGATTAATGCGCCGCTCCGAAACACCAACACTGCGCAGCAAGATGTTGCGCAGCGCAGGCAGTGCCCGTTCCGGCGCTGGCTCGCCGGTATGCACCCACTGGATGACCACCTCATTCAGCGCACCCATCCACGCATGCGCTGCCACTTGCGTGTCAAGCGGCGGAATGGCGCCCTCGTCCACCGCCTGGTCAAGATAACTTTGAATAACGCGAATGAAGCGCCGATGCACTTCAAGCCGTTTGTGCTCAAATGCCGCGCCCAACCCCAACGCCTGCACCAGCAGAATTTTTGCAAGGCTGCGATGCTGCCCAAAAGTTTCCATGCACACGCGCAGCGCCGCCTCAACGCGCTCCACGCCGTCGTGGCTTTCAGCAATCGCTGCATCCAGCCGTTCCTGCAGGCCGGCTACGAACTCCTCCACAATCGCCAGAAACATTTGTTGCTTTCCAGGAAAGTGCGAGTACAGCGAGCCCTTGGAAGAACTGCTTTCGGCCACAATTTCGTCCATGCTGGCCTCGTGGTAGCCCTTGCGCGCAAACACGCTTATGGCCGCCTCCAGAATACGGCGGCGAGTGGCATGCACGCGCCCCTTTGGATTATTACGCTGGAAAATAGCCATAATTATCTGAACTGACTGGTCAGTCTACATCACAAGAATAGCACGAACATACCAAACTGTCAGCGGCGGGTACAATGCTAATTATGCACTGGGAACCCAAATCGTTTAGCGCGGAGCGTTCATAATGCGGGTATCTTCATTCACCGTAATGCTGGCCAGCAGCGATCCCGCAAGGCTGGCTGCCTTTTACGAAAATGTGCTACAGCTGGAGCGCCTGAAAATTTTTCACGATCCGGTTTTCCAGCTTGGCGGTGCCATGCTGCGCATCATTCACCATAGTGCAGTCCATGGCACCAACCAAATGCCCGCCCGCTGTCAGCTAAACCTCTTTGTTGCGGACGCACTGGCAGAGTGTGCGCGGCTGGAGGGGCAAGTGACATTTGTGCGCCCGCCGGAAAACGAAGCATGGGGCGGCATCGTTGCCACACTGGCAGACCCAGACGGCAACTACATTCAACTCATACAAAGCGCGCAAAAATAAAAGCCGCGCATTACGCGCCGTACCTGTCGCACAAACCCCATACCCTCCTTAGTGTGCGCCGGCCTCAGAGGGTGGCGCTGGATCGTCAGCCACCTCTAAAGCTGCCAAGCGGTGAGTGACTTTAGCTTGATCCCAAAGCGCGTCCAGTTCCGCCAGCGTCATCTCCGCCGGTGAACGCCCCAGCTCCCGCGCGGCCTGCTCCACCAGTTCAAAGCGCGCCCGAAAACGCGCAGCCGCAACGCGCAGCGCTGCCTCTGCATCCACCTTCAAATGCCGCGCCCAGCTCACAACGCTCAAGAGCAAGTCGCCCAGCTCCGCAAACTGCTGTGTTTCATCCGCAGCTAATTGCACCTCGCCCAGCTCCTCCATCACTTTTGCCAGCACCGGCTCTACCGCCGGCCAGTCGAATCCCACGCGTGCCGCGCGTGCCTGCAGCGCTTGCGCCTGCGCCAACGCCGGCAAAGTGCGCGGCACGCCCGCAAGTACACTGTTGGGCACGGAAACGCCGGCCGTGCGCCGCTCCTCGGCCTTGATGGTTTCCCAGTGCTGCACAACGGCATCGGCGCTAGCCAGCTTGAGCGTGCCATACACATGCGGGTGGCGGCGCACAAGCTTCTCGTTAATGCCGCGCAGCACGGCATGCATCTGAAACTCACCGTCATCAACTGCAATTTGCGCATGCAGCACCACCTGCAACAGCAGGTCGCCCAATTCCTCCCGCAGTGCGTCCGGATCCGCAGCGTCCAAAGCCGCCAGCACCTCATAGGTTTCCTCGAGCAAAGTTACCCGCAGCGACTGGTGCGTCTGCTCGCGATCCCAGGCACAGCCCGCGGGCGAGCGCAAGTGCGCAACCGTAACCTCGAGCGCGGCAAAGCTGGAGCCGGCCGCCAGCGCCGGCACAAACAAACATGTCAGATGGCCAATCTCCAAGCTGTGATCAATAGCATGCAGCGGCCGCCACTCAACCAGCGCTGCGGCAGTACCTGCTGCGTGGACCAGCGCCACGAGATGCTCCTCAGGATATTGGTTCATCAGCGTGAGCTTTAGCTCAGAGGCAACCGCCCGGCTGTAAACCTGCGCCAACAGCACGGGCACATCCGGGCTCACGGGCGGATGGTGCAGGTCCAAAAACGCCAGCGCGTCACACAGCTGCAGATTAGGCAGCACATCCCGCTCAAGCAGCGCCATCACCGGCTGCACAAAGCTCACCCCCGGCAGAACGCGCACGCCCCAGCCACGCTTGAACGCTTCCATACGAATCATTTCCACCGATGCTTCTGCCGTGTGCGGGTCGCCCGGCACTGCATAAACGACGCCGCCCGCAGTCTGAGCTGCAGCTATGATGCGCGCCGCAATCAGCGGATAAACCGCACTCAAGTCCGCTGTGTCTTCATAAATGTCGTCACATATCTGGATAGGCACACCGGCCGGCAGCCCGGCAACCGCCGGATGGCGCTGCGTTCGCAGGTAAATCACGGATGCCCCCGTCAATGCCTCCCATGCATCGCGCGTCAGCATACCCGCTTCGCCCGGCCCCAGCCCAACAATTGTGATCAGGATGTCAGAGTGCTGAGTCATCGTTCAATTCTAACTTCCACAGCAATAACAAACCCGGGTGTTAAAACAAACTGCCGGCTTAAGCCGGCAGTTAGAACACTAACGCTTGGTGTAGGTCGGCGCCTTGCGCGCCCGCTTGAGGCCCACCTTCTTGCGTTCCTTCTCGCGCGCATCGCGCGGGAGC
>CANNEJ010000235.1 GCA_947503585.1 Anaerolineales bacterium
CGCGCGCGTACAACACACCATCCTCCACCTTGCCCACAAACGGATCCCAACCCCACGCTGACGGGTCCCCGATACCGACTGTGTCAATGTGCGAATCAAAAACGATGGTGCGCGGACCGCTGCCAATGCGGCCCAAAATATTACCCATCTTGTCAAACCGCACCTCGTCAAACTTGAGTGCGCGCATCTCGGCCGCTGCCCGCTCGCCAACCGGCCCAATCTGACTTTCCATGGACGGAATTGCGCACAGCTCGCGCAAAAACTGTACGATCTTCGGCTTGGCCGCCTCCACACGCGCTTGGACTGCTGCTACATCAGCTGGCGTCATATAATTTTATTTCGCTCCTTAATGCGTGATCGACTACGGAAACCACAACCCGACACTAAACCGCAAACGTATCCATCATAAGATACGGATCGCCCATTGGATACAAAATGGGACAGGTGCAGCCGCGATCGATATACTGCTGCACGCGCGCGCGCACCTCATCCGGTGTGCCCGTGGCACTTATCTTCAACACGAAGTCGTCCGGCACGAACTGCATCGCCTCTTCAACCTGCTCTTTGGTTGCCGGCCAACCCAAAATAGATTGCACCTTGCCCACCACATCCGCGCTAACCCCGGAGGCTTTTGCAATGTGCGGCTGCTGCGCCAGATACTGCGTCAGCAAGCGCTTCGCGCCAGTTATTGCAGTCGCCCGGTCCTTGTGCACCGAGCACACAATCAGCTGCGGGCGGTCAATTTCATCCATGCTGCGCCCGGCGCGCTTGGCCCCGGCGGCCAGCTGCTCCATCGCGTCATCGTTGTATTCCGGCGGCACGCAATAGTTCAGCACCGCGCCGTCCGCAATTTCGCCCGTCATCTCCATCATCTTCATGCCGGTGGCGCCAATAAACACCGGCACATTACGCGGCTCGCGCCGCCCGTGCACCACATCCAGCTCAATCCCCTTCACCTTGTGAAACTCCCCGTCAAAGGTGACGTTCTCCATGGCCAGCAAGCGCCGCAACACTTCAATTGTTTCGCGCATGGCTAGCAACGGTTTGCGCCGCTCGATGCCGACGTTGGCTGCCAGAGGATCCCACCACGCACCAATCCCGCAGATGATGCGATTGGGAGCAAGATCATCAAGCGTCAAAAAGGTGGATGCCAGCAGCCCAATGTTGCGCGTCCAGTTGTTGATGACACCCGACCCAATTTTGATGCGCGTCGTAGTGGCCGCAAACGCAGCCATCGGAACAATCGCATCCCGTACCAGCCGGCTTTCAGCTTGCCACACGGCCTCGAACCCATGCGCCTCCGCATATTGCACATATTTAATGCCGTCCTGCAGTGAATGTGCGTCCTGCAAATAAAGTGCAACTCGTTTCACTTTTGATCCTCCTTACCCAATTAGCAGATCATCGACACCTTCGCCCCAATCATACTGTGCTTCAAGCCGCGTCCGCCCAAAGCAACAACACGCCGCATGCGCACCCGCCTCAACCATTAATCATCTCCATGCTGATCCGGTTATGCCGCTCAATCACCGGTGGCAGGTCAATTGTTGTCAGCTGTCCGTCCTGCACAAGCACCCGTCCATTCACAACCACCACATCCGGCTGCTGCGGCGCACAAAACAAAAGCGCCGCCAAAGGATCCGCGCGCGCACCGGCAAAAGCCAGCCGGTCCAGTTTATACGCCACAAAGTCACCGCACATGCCGGGTGCCAGAGCGCCAATGTCCTTGCGGCCAAGTACTGCGGCCCCGCCGCGCGTTGCAATCTCAAGCGCCTCGCGCGCCGTCATCTGTGGTGCGGATGCAAACTTGGCTCCGCTGGCGTGCGCCTGCCGCTCGTCCTCGGCCACCTTCAGGCGCGCCAACAGCATGGCCTGGCGCGCCTCCAGTAACATGTGGTTGCCATCATTTGAAGCAGAACCATCCACGCCCAAACCCACCTTCACACCCGCCCGCCGATAATCCATGATTGGCGCAATGCCAGAGGCCAACCGCATGTTCGATGACGGACAGTGAGCCAGCCCGCAGCCCGCCTGCGCCAGCAACGGAATTTCCCGCGCGCTTACATGCACCATATGCGCAAACCAAACGTCCGGTCCCGTCCAACCCAACTGTTCCGCATAAGCCACGGGCCGTCGGCCAAACTGCTGCTCACAAAAAAGTTCCTCGTCCAGCGTCTCCGCCAGATGCGTGTGCAACTGCACTCCGTGACTGCGCGCCAAATCAACGGAGTCGCGCATCAAGCCAGCGCTTACAGAAAAAGGCGAGCACGGCGCAACCACCACGCGCAGCATTGATCCCGGCTTGGGGTCATGAAACTGCTCGATCACCCGCAGGCAATCACGCAGAATTGCCGGCTCGCGCTCCACCACGCGGTCAGGCGGCAGGCCACCCTGCGATTCACCCAAGCTCATTGATCCGCGCGACGCGTGAAAGCGCACGCCGATCTCCTGCGCTGCGCGCACTTCATCGTCCAGCCGCGCACCGTTGGGAAACATATACAAATGGTCGCTGACGGTTGTGCATCCGGAAAGCAGCAGCTCCGCCATTCCAACCAACGCCGATGTGTAGACAGCGTCCGGACCCATGCGCGCCCAAATCGGGTAGAGTGTTTTTAGCCAGCCAAACAAGTTGGCATTCTGCGCAGCCGGTACAGCGCGCGTAAGCGTTTGATAGAGGTGATGGTGGGTGTTCACCAATCCGGGAATGACAATGTGCCCGGCCAGATCTAAGACAGTCGCTCCCGGCTCAACCGCGAACATTTCGGAAGGACCAACGGCATCGATCCAGCCGTCCCGCACCACCAACGCCCCGCCCGCAATCTCGCTGCGCGTCTCGTCCATCGTGACAAGCAGCTCCGCATTCCGCGCAAATAACATTGGCATTCGCCAAGTTTACACTGCGAAAACCGTGGCATTCAACGCGTCACCACGCCGAATTTACTTCGCCTTTACGAATTCCAAATCCGGCCACCGCGCTGATTGGTTATCATCGCACCATGGCTGGCTCCGCGGCCCCTACGCGAGCTGCCCAGTTCTGCTCCGGATTCCTTGAAGCCGGCTGGCTGGTGGCGCTCGTCGTAGTTCCGCTCTACTACAACCCGTTCTCTGCGGGCATGTTTGATTACGACAAGACCGCAGTGCTGCGCGCCCTGACACTGCTGATGATGGCCGCATTGCTCGCGCTGCATACTGCCCGCGCCACCCGGCTGCCGGATTGGAAGCAACTCCGCACAACACCACTTCTTTCGTCCGTGGCTGTGCTCATCCTTGCAACCCTGCTCAGCACCGTACTCTCAATCGACCCGCGCCTAAGTTTCTTTGGATCACTCAGCCGCAACAACGGCACCTACACGCTGCTCGCCTTGCTCGTTGTTGCGCTGGCCGTCGGCACCGCGCTGCGCCAGCTGGCCCAACAGCAGCGCCTGATCGGCACTCTGCTCGCTGCGAGCTGCGTCGTGTCCGTGCATGGCATTGCACAGCACTTTGGATTGGAGCCTGCGCTGTGGGAGTACGATCTCGGGCTGCGCATCAT
>CANNEJ010000236.1 GCA_947503585.1 Anaerolineales bacterium
GCTCCTTTGAGAAGAGTTTGGTTACACGCAAGCGCCCGCTAGCTCCCATCCGCTGCGCTTCTTCCGGCGAACGCAGCAAACGCTCAATTGCGCCGCGCAGCTCGTCCCGCTGCGCCGCATCGATCAACAGCCCGGTTTCACCATCAGCCACCGCTTCGGCAGCGCCACCGCCTTTCGCAGCGATGACCGGCTTGCCGCAAGCAGCCGCCTCAAGGTAGACGATACCAAACCCTTCGCCGCGCGGCTTGCTGCCGCCCTCAAACACACTCGGCATCACAAAAATATTGCACCGCCGGTATTCATCAACAAATTTGTCCACTTCTCGCACAAAACCGGTGATCTCGACCCGCGCTTGCACCCCTAGCGTGCGCGCAAGCTCCTCCACCCGCGCCCGGTCGGTGCCATCGCCAACAATGCGATAGCGCAAAGCTGGAAACTCCTTCAACAACTCGGGCATCAACTCCACCACGCGGTCGTATCCCTTATAGCGTTCGGCCGCATCCAGCCGGCAGACCGTAAGCAGAACCGGCGCCGCGCTCGCGCTCGCGCTTTCCGTCTTGGGCGAGAACAAGTTCGTATCAAAGCCATAGAAAAGAAGCTCGATCTTGCGCGGCAGAATTCCTTTCACAGCGAGGATTTCTTGCGTTACCTTGCTGATCGCCACCACGCAGTCAGATTTGCCAAGCGCGTCCGCCTGGTCCGGCGGAATATCTCCCCACACCTCAATCCCGTAGGCAACCACCCAATAGGGAGTGCCGCTTTGCTGCTTGGCCCGCCGGCCGTGGGCTGCGAGTTCAACGTGGTTGCAGATGATTAAGTCCGGCTGAAACTCTGCGATCAAGCGCCGCAGATGCAATGCGTGCACCCAGCGGCGAGGCACAACGCCCCACAAGCGCTGCAGGCGCGCCAGCTTGTCGTTTAGTAAATATTCAGTTAGCGCAGCCGGATACCTGCCATTGAACGGCAACACTAGCACGTTACGGCAACACGAGCACGTTGGCAGGGCCCACCGCTTTTGCAGCCGCCGAGGCCAGTGCGTGCGTATAGCGTTGTATGCCGCCGGTCATCGGCGACAGTTCCGTTGCAAGAATTAAGATCCGCATGAGTCCTAGGCTACCGCTACAATCCGGCCCGCAAGGGTGTGCGTGCGCAACAGGCTTTGTCCTACAAATTGTCCGGTTGTTGTGCGCAGAATTTCGTCAGGCCCGGAAACGTTACCAGCATCGGCACTTCCGAGGGCGTTACTTCAAAGCAACCGCTTCGATGTTGCCCTTCACTCCAGGTTGGTGTGGCGCGCACTCATTTCACCGGCAGTCTGGCCGGTTCGCTCCCTGAGCATGATCGACACAAGGTCGAACAAAACCAGCTGCGCCGCTTCAAACAGACTCCCCATCGGCAGCAGGCTGGGCGCTCCCGTGCTTTCGTTAGCCATTGTTTGCGCCTGCAGGACAACTGCGCCGTCTGCCAGCGCTGCAGCCGGGCCAGCTGGTGGCGCAGTGACAATCAGCACTCTGGCACCCGCCTGCCTGGCAACTTGCATTATGGCCAGCACAGTGGAACAGCCACCCGCACCGGCACTCGCAATCAACAGGTCGCCCGCGCCAAGCGGCGGCGTCGTCATGTCGCCCACATAATGCGCGTTGAAGCCCAGGTGCATTAGGCGCATTGTGAGCGCCCGCATCATCAGGCCTTCCCGGCCACCACCAAAACAAGCGATGGCTCCGGCACCCAGGATATCCTCGCAAAAACTTTCCGCGGCCGCTTGCGGAATGGTGCTGAGCACGGCACCGATTTCAGTTGCGGCTTGCCGGCCCAGTGACGTAATTTGCGGGTAGTTCATACCATCTCCCTGAGGCAAAATTTGAACTCAGTCGATCTTGCTATCCACAAGTGCCACGATGCTTTGCTCTATGGCGATCGCCTGTGCCTGAATGGCTCTGCCTTGCGCAATAATATCGGCCGCAAATGTGCGGTCCGTCAGGCTGCGCGCATTCGCGCGCACGTTCATGAAGGCGCCCATTACGGCTGCCCGGGCTGCCAGCGCCCCAACCCCGGCGTCCGTGATGGAATTTGGGTTCCCATGCATGACCATGGCTTCTATCAACTCCATGGATGCGAGCACTGTCTGCATTACAAGCAGCGGCACTTCGGCCGCGTATTTTGTGGCGGCCTGCACAGCTGCTGCACGCGCTGCCTGCTCCGCAGCGGTGGCTTTTGGCAGCGCCAGCGCAGCCACAATTTTATTGAAAGCTGCAGTGTCCTCATCCACCAGCCGCAGCAGCGCGTCTTTGTGCTGCTGGCCTTTGGCTGCCCAGATTTGCGCGCACGTTCATGAAGGCGCCCATAACGGCTGCCCGGGCTGCCAGCGCCCCAACCCCGGCGTCCGTGATGGAATTTGGGTTCCCATGCATGACCATGGCTTCTATCAACTCCATGGATGCGAGCGCTGTCTGCATTACAAGCAGCGGCACTTCGGCCGCATATTTTGTGGCCGCCTGCACAGCTGCTGCACGCGCTGCCTGCTCTGCGGCAGTGGCTTTTGGCAGCGCCAGCGCAGCCACAATTTTATTGAAGGCCGCAGTGTCCTCATCCACCAGCCGCAGCAGCGCGTCTTTGTGCTGCTGGCCTTTGGCTGCCCAGTCCGAGAATTCCTTCCAGCGCGCATCCCAGCCGCGTTTATGCGCTGACAAATTCGCAACCATCGTGCCGAGCGCCACGCCCAGCACGCCCATGTAGGCGGCGATTGAACCGCCACCGGGCGCCATGCTCTCGCTGGACGTTTCATCAGCAAAGTCCGCCAGTGTCAGCGCCACCAGTTGCGTTTCCGCGGCGTCACGCAGCAGGTATTCAATTACGCGCTCGGCCGGGTTGAACGGCGCCAGCTCGTCCAGCCCCATTGATTTGACTGCAATCTTCACCAGTTCACTTTCCGGCACGCCAGTCGAGCGCTGCTGTTTCTCAAGAAAATATTTGCCGGCATCCACAAGGCAGTGCCGGGGAATAACCCCCACAAGCTCGGAGCCGGTGGCGCGCAGGCCGCGCTCTGCAGCTTTTTTAGCCACCTCATCAAATGCAATATGCACCGGCGTCACGGCTGTATTCGTCAGGTTCATGGAAATTTGTGCCACGCCATATTCCTTGATGAACCAGCCAATGGCTTTGACACTCTTCAAGCTGCCCGGCGTGACGAGCGGATTGCCGTGCGCGTCGCGCAGCGCATTGCCCTGCGCGTCCGTGCGCGTCCGGCCGGCTTCCCGCACATCAAACGCAATTGCATTCGCACGCCGCGTGGATGTGGTGTTCAGGTTCACATTCAATGCCACCAGAAACTCGCGCGCGCCAATCACTGTGGCACCGCGCCGGGCGTCAAACTCGGCCGGCCCAAAGTCCGGCTGCCACTCTGGCAGCAAGATCTTTTTTTCAAAGCCCTCATATTCACCAGCGCGGATCACGGAAAGATTGCTGCGGCGCTTGTCGGGCTGCGCAGCCTCGTAAAGGTACACCGGGATGCGCAG
>CANNEJ010000237.1 GCA_947503585.1 Anaerolineales bacterium
GCGAGAACTCACTGCACACTGCATCAGCCGCGGTGTGCGCACTGTCGCGGTCAATGGCACCCGTGAACAATATGGCGCGCATGCCCAGGGCGCGCGGGCCGGCCACATCATTGCTTTCACGGTCGCCCACGTGCGCAATCTCCGCCAGCGGCAGTCCCAGCGCAGCCGCACATTGCGTGAAGACTTGCGGCGCCGGTTTGGATGCGCCCACCTCGTCGGAAAAAATCAGGCATGCAAAGTGCTGCAGCACGCCGGCCCGGCGCAGCAGTTCGCGCAGGCCGCGCCCGGGCGTATGGATGGTGTCAGAGATGATGCCAAGCTTGTATTTGCCTGCCAGGGCTGCGAGCGTGGACGCCATTTCCGGCACCCAGTCCGGCGCCACCTCAACCTCCATGTCTTCCACGGCGCGCACAAGCTCCGCAAACCCGGGCGTTGGCGCAACGCCCAGATGCTCGTAGGCAAACCGCAAGCGCTGCGCAACGGTTGGCGTGTGATGCTCCACCTTCCAGCAATGGCGGAAGCGCTCGTTGGCATGGTCAAACGCAGCGCCCAGCTGCACGGTGCTTAGCTGCGGATGGTGCTGCTGCACTTCTTCCGTCAGCAGCTGCCGACGCGTGTCCGCCTTTGTGGGCAGGCCAAGCGCAGCCCGCTTGGGCTCATCCGAGTCATCGAAGACCAGCGTATCCCAAAAGTCAAAAGTAACGGCGCGGATCATGTTTACCAGTTGCCTCCCGGATAGTTATGCCACGGCACTTATAGCACGAAGATCCTGCGCGCTGGCGTGCCACAAGCGGCCAGCGGAGTTCACAACTTTATGCGCGCACCGGCCGGATCCCAAAGCGGTTCAGCCGCCACCACCGCCGCACTCAGTTCACCATACAACTCAACCTCCACGGCGGTGCCAGGCCGGGCCAGGGCCACCGGCAAATACGCGTACGCAATGCTCTTGCCAACCGAGTAGCCGTAGCCGCCGGAGGTAACCCATCCAGCCACTTCGCCATTGTGCCGCACCGGCTCTTTGCCAATGCATACTTGCACGGGATCGGCCAGCGTTAAGCAGCACAGCTTGCGCTGTATGCCAGCCTGTTTTTGGCGCACCAACGCATCGCGCCCAATAAATTCCGGCTTGGAAAGTTTGACCGCAAACCCCAGCCCCGCTTCCAAGGGCGTGTAGTCCGGTCCGAGCTCGGCGCTCCAGTAGCGATAACCCTTCTCCAGGCGCAGCGTGTCAATCGCCCGGTATCCGCCAGCGTGCAAGCCGTGCGCCTGGCCCGCCTCCCACAATGTCTCCCACAAGCGTGCGCCGTACTCCATTGGGCAGTGCAGCTCCCAGCCCAGCTCGCCCACATAGGTGACGCGCACAGCCAGCACCGGCACGGCCCCCACGGCCATGCGCTGCGCCGTCAAATAGGGAAACGCCGCACTCGAAAGATCCGCGCGTGTAACTTGCTGCAGAATGCTGCGCGCCTGCGGCCCCCAAATGCCCAGCACGCATGTTGCCGAAGTCACATCCTCCAAGATGGGCGCCGCGTGCGCGGGCATGTTCAGCTGCAGCCACGACCAGTCATGCTGCCCGAATGCTGTGCCCGTCACAATCGAAAAGCGGTCCGCACCGGTGCGCGTCACAGTAAAGTCACATTCGATGCCGCCGCGCGGGTTGAGCGCCTGCGTATACACCACCGTGCCAACCGGCCGGTCCACATCATTGGCGCACACGTGCTGCAGAAAGGGCAGCGCGCCGGCACCACGCACCTCTAGTTTGCTGAAGGATGTTTCATCAAAGATGGCAGCGCTGTTGCGCGCCGCCAGATGCTCCACACCAATGGCAGCCGACCAGTTGTGGGCAGCCCAGCCCGCGGGCTGGTGCCCGTGCTGCGCTGCTGCCGCATGCGGCTCAAACCAGTTTGCGCGCTCCCAGCCAAACTTTTCGCCAAAGCTAGCTCCCAGGGCTTGCAGCTGCTGATATGCGGGAGAGAGGCGCAGAGCGCGCACGCTCTCGCGCTCCTCGTTGGGATAGTGAATGTCGTAATACTTGGAGTAGGTCTCAACCGTGCGCGCGCGTGTGTACTCCACGCTGTTGTAGTTGGAGCCAAAGCGGCGCACATCCAGGCGCCACACATCCCATTCAGGATGGCCGTGCACAATCCACTCGGCCATCACCTTGCCAATGCCACCGGCCCCGGCCAGCCCATGCGCACAGAATGCAGCTGCCACCCAAAATCCGGGCACCGCCGTCGGGCCCAGCAGGTACTCACCGTCCGGCGTAAATGCCTCCGGGCCGTTTAGCAGCGTGTGCACCTCGGCCGTCTCCAGCAGCGGCACCCGCCGGATCAGATTCTCCATCAACGGCGTGAAGCGCTCCCAATCCGGCGGCAGCAGCTTGAAGCTGAAGTCCAACGGCACACCATCAAGACTCCATGGTGCCGGCTCACGCTCGTAGCCGCCCGCCACCAGGCCGCCCACTTCTTCACGATAGTAAATCAAATTATCCGGATCACGCAGGGCAACCAACTCGCGCGTGACGCCCGCCACCGGCTTGGTGATGAGATAAAGATGCGCCATCGGGATGATCGGCAAATAGACGCCGGCCAACTGCGCGATCTGACGCGCCCACATGCCCCCGGCATTCACCACATGCTCTGCAGCAATGAAGCCCTGCGTGGTTTCCACGCCGCACACCCGGCCATCCCGCAGGCTGATGCCGGTAACAATGCTTTGTGTGCAGATTTGCACGCCGCCCGCGCGCGCGCCGGCAGCAAGCGCATTCGTCAGCCCGGTCGGGTCAATCATTCCGTCGGTCGGCGTATACACCGCGCCCACCACATCCTGCAAAGACATCAGCGGAAAAAACGCCAGCGCCTCTTGCGGCGTGATGAGTTGAAAGTCCAAGCCAAAAGAGCGCGCCAAAGAAACCTGGCGCCTAAGTTCCACAAGGCGTTCTGGCGATGATGCCAGCCGCACGCCACCCGTCATGCGCCAGCCCGTGTCCTGCCCGGTCTCAGCCTTTAAGCGGCCGTAGAGATCCGTGCTGTACTGCATCATGCGCGTCAAATTAACGTCAGAGCGCAGCTGGCCAACCAGTCCCGCAGAATGCCAGGTGCTGCCGCTTGTCAGCTCGTTGCGCTCCAGCAGCACCACATCACTCCAGCCCAGCTTGGCCAAGTGGTAGGCAATGGAACAGCCGCCCACTCCGCCGCCAATGATGACAACGCGCGCCTGGGTGGGAAATCGGCTCATGTACTCACACCTGCGCCAGCCAGGCGGGCAACGCCGGTTCCTGCAAGCGCAGCTCTACGCGCCCAAAGTATGTGCTCGCATATTCGCGAAAATCAAAGTCCAACCCGGAGATCGCAGACTGCAGCACGCCCCACATTGCTTCGCGGAAATCCGAGACAATCTTCATCAAATTGAGGCGCGCGAGATCTGCCGCATCAATGGCGCCATACGCTGCCAGCAGCTGCATATCGTGCGCGGGAAGCAGTTCGTGATGCGCCGAA
>CANNEJ010000238.1 GCA_947503585.1 Anaerolineales bacterium
AGGCCCTCAACCTAGCGCGTCTGCCAATTCCGCCACGAGCGCTAACCTAGCGATTATATAGCAAAGCTATCGAAGGTCATTGAGGTAAACCGAGTAGCCAATTCACTCTCCGAACCATACCTACGACGACCTGCCCCAAAGCAAAATATGGACATACTACCGGTCTTTCCACTAAACACAGTAATCTTTCCGGGCACACCACTCGCTCTACATATTTTCGAGGAGCGCTACCGCGCCATGGTGCGCAACTGCCTTAACGAGCTGCGCCCCTTCATTGTCTCGCTAATTCGAAGCGGGGAAGAAGCAAATACCGGGCCAGCGGAACCAAATCGCATCGCTTGCACCGCATCCATAAAGCAAATGGAGCCGCTGCCTGACGGTCGCATGAATATCACCGTCGTGGGCGGCAAACGCGTTGAACTAATCCAGCTCCACTTCGACCAGCCATACCTAACTGCAACGGCCCGCGAACTTCCACTTCAAGAGAACACTGCCGACAACCTCGCAAGTCTCGACGGCAAACTACGTTCGTCTATTATGCGCTACTCCAAGCTTCTGGCCCAAGTGATGGAAGTCCGGATTTCACCAGCCGACATCCCCGCCGACACAACCGAAATGGCATACCTGGCTGCTTACATAGTCCAAATCCCAATGATTGAAAAACAGCAACTACTGGCGGCGCAAGACGCGCGCAGTCTCGCCACCAAACTGTTGTCAACTTATCAGCGGGAACTAGCGCTCTTCGATAGTTTGCGAACACCGAATTATCAAGCCGCTGCGGACCCGTACGCATTCTCGCCTAATTAAGTTTTCCACTCACAATCCGCTTTCCACCACCACACATGCGAATTGCTCTTGACGCCATGGGCAGCGACGCCTTCCCGGAACCGGAAGTACTGGGGGCAATTCAAGCAGCGCGTGAATTCGGCTGGCACATAATTCTCACCGGTAACGAAACGCAACTACTCGAAGCCCTAACCCGCGCTGTGGGGCCGCGCTTGCCTGGCAACATCACCATCGAACACGCGCCCGAACGCGTTACAAGCAGCGAACAACCCGCGTTCGCATCCCGCCAGAAAGCTAAAAACTCCATCGCTCGCGGCCTTGACCTCGTGAAATCCGGGGCCGCTGACGCATTTGTGACTGCCGGCAACACCGGTGCCGCACTTACCAATGGGCTCCTGGTTATGAAACGCATTGCCGGAATACGCCGGCCTGCGCTCACGGTTACGCTCCCGGTCAAGAACGGCCGTTGCATAATGCTGGATATTGGCGCCAACGCAGACTGCAAACCGGAGTACCTCTTTCAATTCGGAATCATGGGCGCTGTATATGCCGAAACGGCACTTGGAATTACAAATCCGCGTGTTGGCCTGCTCTCAAACGGCGAGGAAACTGGCAAGGGCAACGAACTAACCCGAGCAGCCCACCACTTGCTGACAACGGCAAACCTTAACTTCATTGGCAATATAGAGCCCAAAGACATCTTTGGCGGCGCAGCTGACGTGGTTGTGACTGATGGCTTCACCGGAAATGTGGCGCTTAAAGTTACGGAAGCAGTTGCCGGCTTAGTTGGCAGCATGATCAAGAATGCTTTTACGAGCAGCCCGCTGGCGATGATGGGTGGATTGCTCGCTAAGTCCGCAATTCGACACGCGAGCCGCGATCTTGACCCAAATGAAGTGGGCGGGGTGCCACTGCTTGGATTGAATGGCATTGCAATCAAAGCCCACGGCCGCTCAAATGCTCGCGCCATTCGCAGTGCGCTAGTGGCTGCCGCCACTGCCGTGCAGAACAACATGATCGCCGAACTGCAAAAGCGCATTGCCGCAGCCGGCAATCCAATCAACCAGCCCGCCGCACCAACATAATGCGCGTCATCGACAACAAGCCGCTTGTAAAGCGTTACAGCCTAATCGCAAAAGCACTTTCTTTAGTAGGACTCGCAACTCTGGTAGGCGGCCTCGTGGTTTCCTTCATGTGGCCGGACAAACCATTCATACCCTTGTACACGCTCCTAATTGGCTTCCTCATGTCAAATGTCGGCATCCACCTCACCAATCGGTACGTGCGGGAACCACGGCCGGACGACACACTCACCAAGGCACTGAAGGCGCTCGATGACACCAACAGCGTTTATCACTACCGCCTCTCCGCGTCGCACGCCGTCATTGGACCCAATGGTGTATTTGCGGTTTTGCCAAAGTTTCAATCTGGAACCGTCACCTGGGATGACAGCCACAAACGATTTCGGCAAACAAACACTGGCTGGTTACAACGCACCTTCGGCCAAGAGGGGATTGGTAATCCAGTGCTCGAAGCCCAGGCAGAAGCGCGGCGCCTCGAAAAGCAGCTTAAGCGCATCTTTGGCAACCAAGCGCCGCCCGTCCTTCCGCTAATAGTGTTCACAAATGCCAAAGTAGAAGTTGAAAACCTGTCGCAGTCGCCCGTGCCGGCATTCAAGGCGCAGTACCTAAGCGCATTTTTCAGGAAAGCAACCCGCTCCCCATCGCTTTCGCAGGCACAGCTAGTCCAGCTGGATGGCCACACCCTATAAATACATGCTAAACTTCGCATCCCGCCCCTATCGTCTAGAGGCCTAGGACGAAGCCCTCTCAAGGCTTAGACCGGGGTTCGAATCCCCGTAGGGGCACCACACTCAATTTTTCTGCCGCCCATAAAAGCAGCAGCCTGCCCGCCGGCAACAGCCAGCTACAAACGTAAGTACTGAATTGCAGGCTCCGTCTCCCCCTGCACCTGCTCCAGATTTGCAACACCCAACTCAGCGCGCTGATACAAGTACTCCACGTGCGCCCCAGCTTCTTCCAATCCCAAAAGCGCGTTGTAGCCTTGAAGCACACCAAACAACGCAACCGCTACAGTCCTGATAGTTTGCGGCTCCGCGCAAATCACCAGCACGCGCTCTAGGCGCTTCTGGTGCGCCTGCCGAATCTCGTCAACGCGCTGCGCGAGCTTTCCCACCGGCACTTCATGCCCGCCAAGGCTCACGCGCACGCCGGGCAGGTCGCGAACTTTGTGCAAAGACTCCAGGTAGTGGCCCAAGCCCACATTGCGCGTGATGCTCTCAGGTGACTGGTGGGGCGTGATACGCGCGAGCACATGATCCGCAGCAAACAAAATATCATCCATGAGAATGCAAACCTGGCCGCCACAATGCCCGGGCACATGCACGAAACGCATACAACCAAACAATTCGACGCTTTCGTCCAGCAGAAATTCCACCGCCACAGACCGATAGAAACCTTTTCCGATCATGTACAAATCCATCATCTCACTTGCATCTGCACCTGCGACGCCCGCCCGAACCAGATACTCGCGCAGGCTTTTTGACGCAATAATCACGCGCTCCTCGTAGTTGGTGAGCACGCGCTTGTCTAGCACGTGTATGCCAACCGCCGCCCCGGACTGTTCCACCACGTACTGCACCCCCCCAAAACGGTCCA
>CANNEJ010000239.1 GCA_947503585.1 Anaerolineales bacterium
GCGCCTGGTCGGTCTGCCGGCTGGCTGTTGCTGCGGGCATGCAATGCTTGGCGCAAGCGAGATCGTATAGAAATGGATCGGCTTAATATGAATTACGAAACGGTGCAGCAGCGCATCGCTGCTGCTGCGGCGCGGGCGGGGCGCAGTGTGGCGGATATTAAGTTGGTGGCAGTTTGCAAGCAAAGGCCGCTGGCGGATGTGGCGGTTCTTTATGCAGCGGGCCAGCGGGATTTTGGCGAGAACCGGGTGGAGGACTGTGCGCCAAAAGCCGCAGCGGCCGCGGCGGACTTTGAAATTGACGGCGCTGCAATCCGCTGGCATATGATTGGACATGTGCAGTCGCGCAAGGCGCAGCAGGTGGCGGAGGTGTGCGGGATTGTGCACTCGGTGGATGGCGTGAAGCTTGCGGGGCGGCTGGGCCGCGCCGCAGAGCAGGCGGGCCGGGCGCTGCCGATTCTGTTGGAGTGCAATGTGTCGGGCGAGCCTAACAAGGACGGACTGCAGGCAAATGACTGCGCTGCGGGCTCGCTGCAGTGGGAGCAGCTGGTGCGCGAAGTGGCCTCAATTGCGGCTACACCCGGTGTGCAGGTGCGGGGCCTGATGACCATGGCGCCGGTGGTGGCGGAGCCGGCTGCGGCGCGCCCGTTCTTTGTGGCACTCCGGGAATTGCGGGACCGGCTCGTGGCGCAGCTTGGCGGCCTTGCATTGCCCGAGCTTTCGATGGGTATGACTGATGATTTTGAGGTTGCAATTGCTGAGGGCGCAACTATTGTGCGCGTCGGCCGCGCAATATTTTCTGATTAGCACGCAGTGCACGGAGCAATGTTATGAATCCTGTTTTGTCTATTGTCCAGCTGTTTTTTCAGTTGTACTCTTTTGCGATACTCGGGCGGGCGCTGGTGAGCTGGGTGCAGGTGGATCCGTATCATCCGGCGGTGCGGTTTTTGCATGATGTGACTGAGCCGGTAATGGCGCCAATCCGCAATGTGATGCCCGCTACCGGCATGTTTGACTTCACTGCGATTGTTGCAATGGTGCTGGTGCAGACCGCCGGGCAGCTGACGGTTGCCCTGCTGGGCATGGTGTTGTAGGTGCCGGGTGGCGTTGCCAGCGCGCGCCTTGTGCTCAAGGTTTCGCCAAGGGCGGCGCGCACAGAATTGGCGGGATGGCAGCCAGATGGTTCGCTGCACTTGCGCCGCGCTGCGCAGCCGGTGAACGGCGCAGCGAATGAGGCGGCGCTTGCGTTCCTTGCCACGCGCCTAAATATTGCAAGACAACGCATCCAGCTGGTGCGGGGAGATACTGCATCAATTAAGCTGGTGCAGATTGAAGGCATGACTTTGGCGGCAGTGCGTGGCTGCCTTGGGGAGTGATGCGATGCGGGCTCGGGCTGCGGGCATTGCGCGGCAGCGGGCAGTTGCATTGGTGTGCAGCTTTCTGGCTGCCTGCACGGCCATCCCGAGCGAAGCGCCTGGCGTTACCCGAACGATGAAACCAACCTCCGCAATCAGTCCCGTGCCGACTGCTTTGCAGAACACTGCTGCAGTGCCGACGGCTGAGCCGGCTCCACTGGTGGTGGACTTGGGGAAAGTGGAACTGAATGTACTAAAGGCTGAGCTTGCAAAGAAGCTGCAAGTTACCGAGAAGAGCCTGGTGACAGTTGTGGTGGAGGCAGTGGAGTGGGGCGATGCAAGTTTGGGTTGTCCTGAGCCGGGCATGATGTATGCGCAGGTGGTAACCCCCGGCCATCGCGTGTTGCTCGCTGTAGACGGAAAGCAATACACTTATCACACGGCACTCGCCGGAAATTATGTGCTTTGTGAGCAGGCGGAGTCCAGCAGTAACGCAGCTGTGATTGATTTGCTGAAAGTAGATCTCGCGGCCCGCAGCGGTGCGGCAGTGGCTGATATTGTGTTGCTCAGCTCAGAGGCTGTGCAGTGGAGCGACTCATCGCTTGGTTGCGCGCAGGCGGGCAAGGTGTACTCGATGGTGATCACCCCGGGTTTGCGGGTTACCCTAGAATTGGCCGGCAAACGCTACGACTACCGTACTGGCGCGCTGGATGAGTTTGTGCTTTGTGAAAGCAGCTAACGTGGACGCTGAGTGCTGCAACGCCTACGCTGCATACAAGATGCGTCCGCAATTGCCGCATTTCACTGGATCGGGGTTGTTGCGGGCTTCCTGGATGCGGGCGGCTGACGGGGCAATGCCGCACGCTCCGCACGAGCCTTCCAACATGCGCGTGATCGCCACGCCGTTCTTGGCTGCGCGCACCTGTTCATACAAAGCTAAGTGGATGGCGGGTACTTGTGGCGTTAAGATTGTGCGCTCCGTGGCAATGGTGCTAATGCGTGCATCGCTCTCCGCGCGCTCGGTGCGCAGTGCGGCTGCCGCCAGCTGCCAGGCGGCGGCGCATTGAGCTTGCGCATCGGCAGCTGCAGCGCGCGCCGTGTCGGCTGCTTCCTCTTCCAGCATTCCGGTCAGTTGGCGCTCCTCCAGTAATCTTGTGCGTTCAGCAAGCGAATCTATCTCGCGCTGCAAATCTTGCAGCTCCTTGGGGATTTTTACGCTGCCACTGTACAAGCGCTGTTCGGATGCTGCGCGCTTGGTGTCAAGCGCAGTGTGTTCGTCCTTGATGGTGCTGGCGGCCGCGCTGGCCAGACGGACTGCCTTTTCGGCGGCTTGCAGCGCTGCAGTGGTTGTGCGCAGCTCCGCCGGGCCGGCCAGCAGCCCGTCAATTGCCTTGATGCGGGCACGCAGGCGGTCGCGCTCTGTATCCAGTTGTTGCAGCCGAAAGAGCGTGCCAACAGCGCTCATGTTTTGATTATAACCATGGCTATGATGAAGAGCGTACGCGGCGCGCTAACGCGTGGTGTCTGGCTAGGCGTGGTGCTGGCACTATTGGTAGTTGTGCAGCCGCGCGGCAGCGCAGCAGCTGCGGAGCCGGGCATCTACGTTGTGCAGCCGGGCGATACCTTGTTTTCCTTAGCGCAGCGCGCCGGCCTGAGCGTTGCGGCCGTGCAGGCTGCTAACGGATTGTCGAATTCGCAAATTGCAGTTGGGCAGCGCCTGCGCCTGCCGGCTATGCCCGGGCGCGGCACTTATGTGGTGGCGGCGGGCGACACGCTATTTCAAATTGCGGTCCAGTACAACACAAGTGTTGACGCGCTGCGGGCTGCAAACGGCCTAGTTGGCTCGGATATTTTTGGGGGACAGGTGCTGGCGGTGGGCGGTGATGTGGGTGCTACTGAGGCTGCAGGGCCGCAGCAGACTGCGTTGGAAGTGATTAAACCACTGGGCGCAACGGCGGCAGCCGGCGCACAACATATCGTGGGCGTGGGGGAAAATGTTTTCCGCATAGCGCTTGGTTACGGCATTACAGCCGCTGAGCTGGGGAGCATGAATGGCCTGACGGGGAACTTAATTAGTCCCGGAC
>CANNEJ010000240.1 GCA_947503585.1 Anaerolineales bacterium
CGGGCGCTGGTCTGGCCGCCGCTAATTTTGCTTTGCATGGGGCGCGCCCTGCGCCACGGCTCCCGCCGCTGGGCTGTCCTGTGCGCGGTTTGCATCGCAGCTCTGGTGTGCAGCCACAACGTTACGGCCCTGATTGCAATGCCGCTAGTGCTGGCGGTTGCTGTGCTGCGCGTGTGGCAGGTTGGCGGCCGCAGCGCACAGTTAAACGCAGCCTTGGGCATTGCCGGCGGCTTGCTGCTCAGCGCCTTCTTTTGGATTCCCGCATTGTTGGAGCGCGGCTCAATCCAAACCGATCAGCTGCTGGTGCCGCCCATATTCACCTACTACACCAATTACCTGACGCCCGGCGAACTGCTGGCGCTGCCCGCACCCACCTACTACAAACTCGTCAACCCCTCGCCCGCCAAGGCGGTTGGCGCACTCGCAGCCGGCTTGGCACTGCTCGGCGCTCTGGCTGCTTTAAACATGCCGGGAGTTTCGCGGGCTGGGCGCGCACTATCTAAACAACGCGCCGCGCTGACGGGTGTGCTGGCGCTCGCGTTTGCAATCTATTGCTTGTTTACTTTGGAAGTCTCAGGCGCAGCGTGGGAACGCATCCCGCTGCTGCCTTTTGTGCAGTTTCCGTGGCGCATGCTGGGTGCGGCAAGTTTGTGCGCCGCGCTGCTGGCGGGGGCGCTCACGGCGCGCATGGGCGGGCTTGCACCGCTGGCAGCCGGCAGCATTGCAATCGCAGCGCTGCTGGGCAATCTTTCGTGGTGGTATCCACGCTACTGCGGAAACTTCGCCGAGGCCTCAGTCGCCAGCATGCTTGAGTATGAATATGCAACCCACACCGTTGGCACTTCAGCCAAAGGCGAATTTCTGCCAAAGCTGGTGCGTGAACTGCCCGCAGACAACAGCATAGCCAACGCACTGATGCGCGGCGAAGAACCACAGCGCCTGGGCGGCTTGCCCGCTGCTGCAACTGCAGCTGTGCAAAACAATAATCCACTCGACTATCAGGCACGCATCAACACGCCGGTTAGTTTTGAACTTATCTACAACATGTTTTATTTTGCGGGCTGGCGGGCTGAGGTTGATGGCCAGCCGGTGGCACTGCGCGCTGCAGCGCCGGACGGGCTGGCACGCCTGACGGTGCCGGCGGGCGAGCACAACGTGCGCGTACATTTTGGCAGCACACCGCTGCGCACTACAGCAACCGCCATCTCAGTGCTTGCGTTGCTGGCACTTGCAATTATTTGGATCCGGCACGCTGCGCCACGAGCAATCCCAGATCCGGCTGCCGTCGTCGTCCCGGCAGCCCGCGCGCAGCATTCTGCGGGCGCGCTGCTGCTGGTGGCCGGCTGCTTGTTGGCACTCAAACCCACTGTTATTGACCGCACCGACAACTTTTTGCATCGCGCGGATCCGCCGCTGGCCAAGCTGGGACTGCCAATTGCGGCACAGCTGGACAACGGCTTGCAGCTGCTGGCATATCGCCTCATGCCGGACCGTATCCAAAGCGGCGAAGGGTTTGATGTGGAGTTGACGCTTCGCGTTACCGCACCCATTCGCAGCGAGTACCGCCCGCAGTTCACGGTTGAAGATGCAGCCGGTATCAACTGGACGCTCAACCCCAAAGAAACAATGGTGCCGCGCTGGCACCAGGAACCGCCGCCAACAATGTACTGGCCGGTTGGCGAGAGTGCCCAGTTTGTGCGCCAGTACATGCTGCTGCCGGGCACCCCACCCGGCAACTACCGCGTGTACGCGAGCATATTCGATGTCAGCACGCTGCAGCCGGCACGGGTGCTGGCGCCGGCGATGGCCGGCAACAAAGGGCGCTTCGAAATTGCCACACTGGCCGTGGTGCGACCAGCCACACCACCCACCGTTACCAACGAACCAGGCCTGCCGCCCTCCCCTGCGGAAATAACTTCAGGACTCAGCTTGCTGGCGTTTCTGCCGGACCGCAGCAGCGCAATGCCGGGCGAGCAAATGTCGGTCGAATTGCTTTGGACATCCAACCAGCCGCTCCCGACCGATGTCCGCATCACTGTCGCTCTCGCAGGCACGAACGTAACCATCGCAACGCAGCCCACACCCGGCTTTGCCACCGCCCAGTGGCTGCCCGGCGACATTTGGCGGGCACGCTACCTGGTGCAGTTGCCCGCCGATATACCAGCCGGTGAACATGCATGGCAAATCATTTCCACTGCCACCACCATCACATTAACTGACACACTGCGCGTTGAACTGCCAGAGCGGCGTTACGCGCCGTCGGCAACTGCAAGCCGGACTTCATTCCGGTTTGGGCCGGATGTTGAGCTGGCCGGATTTGCGCTGCAACCAGCACAGCCGGGAGCCGGCTCACAACTGCAGCTTGAATTGGACTGGCATGCACTTAATACGCCGGCGCAGGACCTGGGTGTGTTCGTACATGTGGTGGCGCCGGACGGAACAATAATTGCGCAGCACGATGCGGTGCCCGCCAACTGGGCGCGCCCGACCACTGGTTGGCTGCCCGGCGAATATGTAAGCGATCTGCATGAACTGCAGCTACCGGCAAACGCCAGCGGCAGCTATCAAGTGCTGGTAGGTTTAATTGACCGCGCCACTGAGCAGCGCCTGCCCGCAAGCGGTGGCCCGGCGGATGCGGATCGCGCCCGGCTGACAACGTTCACGGTCCAACCCTAATCGATTTACAACCATGTTCACCAGCCGCAAACCTGACCCATGGCAGCGCGCAGCCACCGCCCAAACTGTGCTCGCTGCGCAAAGCAGCTTCAACGGCACGCTGCGCGTGGAAGGCAGTGTGCGCATCGAAGGCGCGTGCGCCGGAGCAGTGCACGCAACGGCAACAATTTTTGTGGGTTCGCAAGCGCAGGTGACTGCTACGCTGCAGGCACAACAAGTTTTGATTGCCGGCACTGTGCGCGCCAATGTGCAGGCGCAGGTGGTGGGCCTTTTATCCGGCGCCCAAGTCTTCGGCAACATCACCACGCGCGAGTTTTCGTCTGAAGAAGACAGCAGCTTCCAGGGCGAGCTGCTGTTGCTGGAGTAGCAGCCTCGCGCTAACCGCCCGGCGTGGGCACCGCCTCCACCACAAGCGCACCCGCAGGCAGCAGTGCACCCGCACCGAATTTGTAAATCGCCTGCCACGGTTGATACTGGGTGCGGGTGGTGTCAGAGAAAAGCGGGCTGCCCGCGCGCGTGACGGTGCGCTGCACTGCAACATCTGCACCGGGATACTCCCATTCCACCTGCTTTATCTCTCCCGCCTCTAAATCCGCTGCTGGTTCGTAGCGGGCCACATCGGGCTTGCTCACGTTTGTAACCAGCGCCGGCGCCACTTTGGTCTCGCGCTCATCATTGGTACTGTAGAAGCGGTAGGTCACCATCTGTTGCGCCACATCAACCTCGCTGTCGACCAGCAGCCACGCATCCCGGTC
>CANNEJ010000241.1 GCA_947503585.1 Anaerolineales bacterium
ATACTTTCATTCGATCGACTTAACCAACTTCGCAGCCTGCGTTACGCATTGCCCGCGCGCACTGCTTCGATGCATCCATGCCAAATGCCAGTCAGGTTGGCAAGCACCTCAACATTCCCGACTGCAAAAAACGGGACCAGATCCTGGTCGCGGTATGGCGACAAGCGGGAAAGCAGCCACGCCCGGCGGGCAGCCGGCAGCAGCACCACTATCCCAACTGCGCTAATAACAGTTTGCATCACGGTGCGCAGCATCAGCACCCCGAGTGAATTACCTTCCCGCTGGCGCCAAATTTGTGCAGTGCCCTGGCCGCGGCCCGCGCGCTGGGTCCAGAAGCTGCGCCACTGTGCCGGCACCACATGCGTGGCCACCAGCGAACGGTCAAATACCTTGCGAAAGCCGCACGCTTGCAGCCGTTCACCAAACCAGCCATCCTCGCCCGCCACCAGTGGCACCGCGCCGCCCTCCGGCTGCAGGCCTGCATCCAGCGCAGCCTGCCGCCGGCAGGAGAAGCCCTCGGTCCAGTTCATGTCAGCCTTGGTATGCACTCCATATTGGTGCGTATGCTGCGCCTGCAGGTAGCGCGGCAGCAACTGTTGGGTGTTCTCAATCTCATTCTCGACGAGTACGTAGTCGGCACCCGCGGCATAATGCACTTCGAGGCGCCGCAAGAAATCAGGCGGCAAATGCACATCGGCATTTAATATCACAAGAATTTCACCGCGCGCTGCGCGCATGCCCGTGTTGCGGGCCGCTGCCCGCCCGCGCTGCGCACCCTGCTCCAAACAGCGCACGCCATCCACCGCAAAGCCGCGCACAATCTCGCGCGTCCGGTCGCTTGAATCATCCACCACCAGTACCTCAAACGCCGGATGCTCAAGCGCAAGCAGCGCCCGTAGCGTGGCCGCAATGTCCGCCTCTTCATTGCGGGTGGGCACAATAATCGAAAAGCGCGGCACAGTTTCAGTTTGCATTTGGCGCGGGGTTACCGGCACGGTCCACCAAAGCGGAAGGCCATCACGCGCGCATGACCGAACGTCTCCCTTTGCGCCGCATTCGCTGCGCTGCGCCTTATCCGTTTCACTGCCGGTTGCATCGTGCCCGCACGCCGGGCTGCCTGCCATCCGTTTGCGCCGCTGCGCTTTACCGGATGATGCACGCGCCCCTCACTTCCGCGCAACATGCCAGCGCGTGCAGGCGGCAAACCACGCGCTGCGCACTCCGCCTCTCGGACAGCAATCAGATCCAACCTACGCTGCACCAACATCAATTGGAGCCCGTCAACCTAGCATACAAACCGCACAGTTCGCGGTGATAGTGCGCCCAAGTAAATTGCTGCACATATTGCATCGCGCTGGCGGCCATGGCGGCTCGCTCGGCCGGTTGAGAATACAGATGCAAAATGCGCTCGGCCAACGCATCAGCGTTGCAAATCGGCACCACAAAGCCGTCAATGCCGTCGCGCAGGGAAGCACCCACGTGATCCGTGGTGATGACCGGCAGCCCGCAGGCGGCCGCCTCGTAAACCACCATCCCGAACCCGTCTTGCAGCGATGGCAGCACAAACACCGAACCCTGCTGATAAAGCGCCGGCAGCTCGGACTGGCGCACAAAACGCACGTGCCGGTATGCGCCCGCATACGGCGCAAGAAATGCGCGCGCCTCCGGATACTCGTCGCCCACCAGCAGCAGCTCGCTGTTTGGCAGCCGCAGCTTGGCAAAAGCCGCCAGCAAATATGCCACTCCTTTTTGCAGGCTGAGCCCGCCGGCATATATGACCCGGAAAACAGAGTCGTGCTTCGGGCCGGGCACAAAGCGCTGCGGGTCAAACCCCAGATGCACACGCACCAATTTGTGCGCCGGTACGCCCGCTGCCAGCATTGTGCGCTCCACAAACTCCGATGGAACCATCACATAATCGGCGGCGGCATACTCCGCCACATGCTTGGCATGCAGCCGCAAGTACGCGCGCGGATAGCGCAGCCCATGGCGCTGAAATTCATCCACAAGCAGCTGGTGGTGGTATGCCGGGTGCGCCGACGAGCGCTCCACAATTGCAAGCGCGCCGTGCAGCTTGGCGGTTTTCATGGCATGCAGCCCGTAGTGATTGAAAAAATGAAACACGTCCGCGTCATGCACGTAGGCGCGCGAGAGCAAGTCAAAGAGATTGTCTGCCAAGTGGTAGGTGATCGCCTGTGCCGCCGAACCCGGCAGCAGCTCCATGGCGCGCGCAAAATAGCCCGCCAACCGCAACTGCACCACGCGCGCACGGTCGATACCCGTCTCAACCCGCGAATAGATTGAGGTGATAAACCGCTGCAGGTATCCGCCGGCCTGGGCTCCGCGCGCCAGATGGTAGGCGTGGAATACCCCCGCGCTCGAAACCACAACGCGCGCGCGGCTCATCCGCTGCAAGCGTAGACCGTGGTTTGCTGCGCGAGCTGGCTGATGCTCTTTCCGGCGTCGCCCAGCCATGCGCCGGCAATTGTGCCTGTTGGCCGGCAGCGCGCGCGCACCAGCTCCTGCAATGCACGCGTCTGTTCGCCCGGCCCATCCTGGCACGCCAGCGCATTATCAAGCGCCACATAGTCCGGGCGCAGCAGTTCTAAGGTGCGCACCAATGCCGGTACTGTTTGCAGTTGGCTGTCAGCTCCCAAAAAGTCCCGCACGGCGGCGTGCTGGGTTTGGAGCGTAACGATGAAGTACTCCTCGGAAAGAAAAGTGCGCCCGTCGCGCAGCGCCCACCACCACACCGGGTCGGCCAGCACGCGCGCCCCGGCCGGCACCAGAGTGCGCAGCTTGCTTTCCATCTCACGATAATTGCCGCCGCGATAGCGGTGCGAGAGCCACACCGCCGCAACCAACTGTGCCAGCAATAGTGTGGCAACGAGTGCAGTTCCCGCAAGCACTCGCTGCTCAATTGGAAAACGCCCGCCAACAGAATTTGCAGCATCAATGACTGCCCCAACTCCCAGCAAGTACCAAAATGGCGACCAAAGCACACCGTACTGCACCAGCCGCTGTGAAACGGCGAAGCCATAAGCCAGCAGTGCAATCACAGCTGTGGTTGCCAACACGCGTGGCGCTGCGAAGCCACTGCGCCACGCCCAAGCCAAGCCAATCACTGCCAATGCCGCTTCCACAAGTGATATAGGTCCGGCCGATGTCCAAAACACACTTCTGCCCCACACCACAAGCGAATTGAAATTTACGATCGACGCAGTTAATGCGCCGCCGGTCGCAGCTGGTGAGTAGTTAAATGCTGTTAACTGCTGCATGAAGCGTGGATCATTGCCCGGCCAGTGCAGCCAGCCCCACATTGCCAGCCCGCTTGCCAACCCGCCAGCGTAAAGAATTGCGGAGCGCCAAG
>CANNEJ010000242.1 GCA_947503585.1 Anaerolineales bacterium
ATAGGCCTGAGGCCTGACCTGAAGCGCCGCGCTGATCAATTCATCGAACTGCGCTGCGTGATATTTTTCCATGCCGCCTCCTGAGTCTGCGGATAGCGAGGGATATGAAATTCAGGCGCCCATGCACATAATCATCTTTCACCCTGACCCGCACTTGACAATCAGCACCCTGCCAGCACCTGCACCACACCCACCCACGCGCCGCTGCACTAAGCGGCACCTTCAGCACCCCAAACTGTTAGCCAGCCCGCGGGCATCAAGCCCGCTCAAAGTAGCGTTCGCGCTCCCAGCTGGTCACCACCTGATCGAACTTCCTTTGCTCGGTGCGGAAGAAGTGCAGGTAATGCGCAACCACATCGGCACCAAAAGCTTCGCGTAACATTGCGCTCTGCTCCAGCTCGCCGATGGCATCGCGCAAGTTGGCCGGCACTTTGGGAAGGTTGCCGGCGCTGTAGACATCGCCCTCGAAGATAGCAGGCGGCTCCGTTTTATTTTTGATGCCATCGATGCCCGCTGCAATTGTGGCCGCAAACGCCAGATAGGGATTGGCATCCGCGCCAGGAATACGCGACTCGATGCGCAGTGAGTTGCCATGCCCCACCACGCGAAAACCGGACGTGCGGTTGTCGTAGCTCCAGGCAATGTTTGTGGGCGCCCATGATTGAAACTGGTAGCGTTTGTAGGAACTGGGGTACGGCGCATAAAACACGGACAGCGCACGCGCATGCTGCATCCAGCCGCCCAGGAACCAGCGGAACTGATCAGAAACCTCCACCGGACCCATTTTGTGCGGGCCCGGAAAGAGCGCGCGTTTGCCCGCCTTATCCCATAGGCTCATATGCAAATGCATACTGGAACCAGCCAGATCGGCGCGCCACTTTGCCATAAAGGTAACCGCCAACCCCACCTGCATGGCAATCTCTTTTGCAGCCTGCTTGTACACCGCGTGGCGGTCCGCAGTTTCCAGCACCTCCGCGTAGCGCATGTTCACTTCATGCTGCCCGGGTCCCCACTCGCCTTTGCTTGACTCAACCGGCATGCCACTGCGCTCCAAATGTTCGCGAATGACAGCGTGGAGTACTTCCTCCTTTGTGCCCTGCAGCATGTGGTAGTCCTCAATGTACCAGCCGAAGGGAGTCAGGTTTTCGAAATGCTTTTCCTTGGCGGACTCATAGGTTTCCTTAAAGACATAGTGTTCAACCTCGGAAGCTCCCATGGCCGTGAATCCCATTTCAGCCAGGCGCGCAATTTGCTTGCGCAGCATGCCGCGCGGGGACACCCGCACTGGCTCGTGGCCCGGCTCTGTCTCCACATCACAGATCACCAATGCAGATTTCTCGAGCCAGGTCGCCAGCCGCAGCGAGTTTAGATCCGGCACGCAATGAAAGTCGCCGTAGCCTTTTTCCCAGTTGGCGTACTTGTAGCCTTCGACTACTTCCATCTCCATATCGACGGTGAGCAGGTAGTTGCACGCATGCATACCATGGGCTGCAACACTTTCCACAAAGAATTTTGCCGGCACGCGCTTGCCCATGAAGCGGCCGTATAAATCCGGGAAAACAACCAGAACTGTCGTCACCTCTCCGCTGGCAGCCTTCTGCCCCAATTCGTCGAGCGTAAGCATTCCCGCAATTGTCTTGTTATCCATCACAATTCTCCCTGATTACCAAACTTGAGCAGCCCAATGGAAAGTTGAGCAAGTGCCGGCGGATAAGAAATTCGAGACCGCCTTCATTTCACATGATACTCCCTGCCCCCGCCCTTGCCAATTGCAACCCTGCGCTAACCCCCAACCAACCATTGTCTTAGCACGCACTTTGACGGAGCAACTAGTAAGAACTGCCTGGCCGACTGCTCCATAATAAACCCACGGCTGCCCTAGCCCTTCCGGTCTGGCACCCACTTCACAGCCGCACCCCGGCAGCGGCGCGCTGTGCATTCGTGCAGCGAATTTTTGTCTGGCAATCAGCCTATTCGTAGCGCAGCGCTGCAATTATTTGCATGCGGGCCGCCTGCCGCACCGGCACCAGCGCGGCCAGCACGCCAAACAGCAAGCCTGCAGCCGTGGCAGCCAGTACACCCGCCAGCGGGAACGTGTATTGCATGCGGAAGATGCCGCTGGCGCTGATGCCGGCCACCATCACATAGCCCATGTACAAACCTGCCAAGATCCCAAGGGCCGTTCCCAGCGCTGCGAGCAACAGCGCCTCAGCCACAATTGTGCGGCGTATTTGGCGGCGCGTTGCGCCAATTGCGCGCAGCATGCCAATCTCGCGCGTGCGCTCGATCACGCCAATTGCCAGTGTGTTCAGGATGGCAATCAGCGAAGGCAGTGAAAGCACCGCCAGCATTAAGTAAGTGCCCGCAAACACAGCATCAAACTGCTTGCTGAACTCCGCCAGATACTCGCGCCCCGCGACAAGCCGAAACTGCGGATACTCGCCGGTAATCCTGGCCAGCCAGCGGCCGGCATCAGCGGCGTCGGCATTGGCAGTCAGGTTCACCTGGTAAAAGATGTCCTCGCGTTTACGGAAGTCCTGCCACAGCAGCGCCTGCGACACGTACGCAGTGGTGATTTTTGCGCTGAGCACATCGCCACCGACTCCCACAATGCGATAGTCCTGCTGGCCCTCGGGCGTGGACAGCGCTACTGTGTCACCGGACTGCAGGCCGGTCTGCGCTGCCAGAATGCCGTTGATAATCAGATTGCGTTCGTTGCGCGCCAGCGCAGCCGCTGCCAACTCTGCCGTGCCGGCGCTGAAGTCCATGCTGGACACAGAGAAATAAGCCGCCGGATCAATTCCCAGCAAAGAAACGGTAATGTCCGGCAAGCCACTGCCGGCGCGCGCCGCTATGCGTGTTTGCGCATAGCGCAGTGTGCTCAGCGCTGCCACGCCGGGCACGGCCCGGATTTTGTTTGCCAGCGCCTCGCTCGCGCCCACATCGCCTTTCCACACCGCGATCGAAGGCGGCACAAGCAGAAAATCGCTGCCCATACTTTTCCGAAACAACACCAGCATACTTTCGTTGAGGCTGAAGATCAGGCCGCCGGCACCAACCACAATTGCAAGGCCCACCATTGTGGCACTGGCAGTGATGGCCGCCCGGCCCGGATGGCGGGTTAGGTTGCCGCGCGCCAGTTCGCCGGTGCCTTCCCGCGCAAATAGCTGCGCCAGCAGCGCGCTAAACGCCGCAGCCACGGGCTGCACAAGCGCGGGTGATGCCAGTACCAGCCCGATAAAAAAGAGTAAGCCGCCCATCGCCAGCATTGCAAAGCTGCCAGACAGCAGCATCAACAATGATGTGAAGATTAGGGCAGCCCCAAGCATGGTGCCGTTACGGCCCGCCTGCTGCGGCGCAAGCGCT
>CANNEJ010000243.1 GCA_947503585.1 Anaerolineales bacterium
CCAGCACCTCAAACTCGAACATTTGCGGACGATTATACCGGCGGGGTCTAAACAGATTTGTGACAGGCGTTCCGGTGATTTATCCGAATTGGAGTTAAGGTGGGGGCGAAATTTGTCGCCTTTTGCTGCGACAGTGCGGGGCTGATATCAGGGGGAATTAATGCTGTACGGCATGGCGCTGGCGGGCGCTATGTTTGTGCGGTGCAGTTGATGGATGGGCGCGAAACAATTTTGGTCCGACAGTTCTACCGGGATTTTTCCGCGGTGTGGCAACCGTGTTCCGGTAGTGCCCTTGTATGCCACGCTTGACACGCTCCAGCCGTTAACCTAAACTCTGACCATCAATTGAACGGGTGGCGGGGAGAGACGCGCACGATGTATCGGCAGCGCGCACCGAAGGGGCAAGCCTGCATTGCAGGTGAATCTCTCAGGTAAAAGGACCCGGCGCCCGAAAACCTCTGGAAAGCCGCAAGGCACCGACGGGGCAAGCCCATCCGGGTGAATCTCTCAGGTTGAAGGACAGGGGGCACACGTGTAACGCACGCTGTGCCCCCTTTTTATTTGGGCGCAAAGCGTAAAAGAATTCTGCAAGGGAGGCGATAGCCATGAGCTGGAAAACGCTGCCGGATTTGAAGTACACAGAGAGTGATGAGTGGGTTCGCATTGAAGGGGATACCGTTACGATTGGCATCACAGACTACGCGCAAGACCAGTTGAATGATGTGGTGTTTGTGGAGCTGCCGCGCGTGGGTGACAAGCTGCAGAAAGGCGCAAACTTCGGCGTGGTTGAGTCTGTGAAGGCTGCATCGGATCTGGTGATGCCGGTGTCTGGCGAGCTGATGGCGGTAAACGATGCGCTGGCGCAGGCGCCCGACTTGGCGAACAGCGACCCGTTTGGCGGGGCCTGGATGATTAAGGTGCGCCTCGACAATACCGGCGATCTAGCAGCCCTGCTCGATGCTGCAGCCTATGAAAAATTCTGTGAGTCGCGCGCGCATTAGGCTGCGCGCATACCGATAACTCAAGGTCAATCAACATGCCCAACCAACAACATGCCCCGACACCGTTTGTGCAGCGCCATCTTGGGCCGCGCCCGGCGGAAATTGAGCACATGCTGCACGCATTGCAGCTGGCTTCGCTGGAGGATTTGACGGCGCGAACTGTGCCGGCCACCATCCGCATGGAAGCGCCGCTGCAGGTGCCGCCGGCTGGCAGTGAGACAGAAGTGATGCAGGAGCTGGCTGATCTGGCAGCGCGCAATCAGGTGTTCCGCTCTTTTATCGGCATGGGTTATCACGACTGCCTTACGCCGGCAATCATCCAGCGCAACATTCTGGAGAACCCCGGCTGGTACACCGCTTACACGCCGTATCAGGCGGAGATCTCGCAAGGGCGCATGGAGGCACTGCTCAATTTCCAAACTCTGGTCACTGACCTTACCGCGCTGCCCGTGGCGAATAGCTCACTGCTGGATGAGGGCACGGCGGCGGCTGAAGCGATGACGCTGTGCCGGCGGGCGTTGGGCCGCAGCGGAGAAGCGCGGGATGTGTTGCTGGTGGATAGCGGCTGCCATCCCCAGACAATTGCCGTGGTGCGGACGCGGGCAGAGCCGCTGGGCATTGAAGTGCACGTGGGCGACTGGCAGACGTTTCAATTTTCCGAACGCGTGTTTGCGGCCCTGGTCCAATATCCGGACACCAGCGGCGCCGTGCATGATTACGCTGCGCTGTGCCAACAGGCGCATGCCGCCGGTGCGCTGGTGATTGCGGCAGCTGACCTGCTGGCACTAACGCTGCTGAAGCCACCGGGCGAGTGGGGCGCGGATGTAGCTGTGGGCAGCGCACAGCGCCTGGGCGTGCCGCTGGGCTTTGGCGGCCCGCATCCGGCATTTATGGCCACGCGCGAGGACCACAAGCGCCATTTACCCGGCCGCATCATTGGTGTCTCGCGTGATGCTAACGGGCAGCCGGCAATGCGCCTGGCTCTGCAAACGCGTGAGCAGCACATCCGGCGCGAGAAGGCCACCAGCAACTTGTGCACAGCGCAGGTGCTGCTGGCAGTGACGGCATCAATGTATGCCGTGTACCACGGCCCGCACGGGCTGCGCAGCATTGCCGCGCGCATACACGCGCACGCTGCGCATTTGGCAGCGGCGCTGGAGTCGTTGGGCTGCGAGCTGCATGCGGCGGACTTCTTTGACACGCTGCGCGTACGCCCGCAGCTGCGGACGGTGGCCAAGGTGCTGGCAGCAGCGCGCTCACATGGAGTGAACCTGCGTGACTTTGGCGATGGCACGGTTGGTATTGCGCTGGATGAGACGGTGACCGCTGCAGACCTGCAAAACGTGGTGCAGGCGTTTGGCGGTGGCGTGGCAAACCTGGACCAGGCAGCCGCCAGCGAACCGGCAGCGCTGCCTGCCGGGCTGCAGCGCACCTCTGAATACATGCAGCACCCGGTGTTTACCCGCTACCACTCCGAAACCGAACTGCTGCGTTACATCCATCGGCTGCAATCCAAAGACTTATCGCTGACAACTGCAATGATCCCGCTGGGCAGCTGCACCATGAAGCTGAATGCGACGGCGGAGATGGCGGCGATCTCGTGGCCTGGCTTTGCGCGTTTGCATCCCTTTGCGCCGGCGGACCAGACACAGGGATACACAGAAATGTTTTCGCGGCTGGAGGAATGGTTGCAGGCGGTGACCGGCTTTGCGGCGGTGTCGCTGCAGCCAAACGCCGGCTCGCAGGGCGAGTACGCTGGCCTGCTGGTTATCCGCGCCTACCATCACGCACGTGGGGATGTGCACCGCAACGTGTGCCTCATCCCAAGCTCTGCGCACGGCACCAATCCCGCAAGCGCATCCATGGCCGGCATGGAGGTTGTGGTGGTGGCTTGTGATGCAGATGGCAACGTGGATCTTGCGGATCTGCGCGCAAAGGCGGCGTTGCACAGTGCCAGGCTGGCAGCGCTAATGGTTACTTATCCTTCAACGCATGGTGTATTTGAGGAGAGCATCCGGGAGATTTGCGCTGTGGCGCATGAACACGGGGCGCAGGTTTATATGGATGGAGCAAACATGAATGCCCAAGTGGGCGTCTGTCAGCCGGGCGAGATTGGCGCAGACGTCTGCCACTTAAACCTGCACAAAACATTTGCAATTCCGCATGGCGGCGGCGGCCCGGGCATGGGCCCGATTTGTGTGGCCGAACATCTGGCGCCATTTTTGCCGGGGCACCCGGCCGCTGCGGTTGGCGGCGCGGAAGCGGTGGGGCCGGTTTCTGCAGCGCCATGGGGCAGCGCTTTGGTGCTGACAATTTCATATGCTTACATCCGGCTGCTGGGCGCGGATGGCATGCGCGTTGCCAC
>CANNEJ010000244.1 GCA_947503585.1 Anaerolineales bacterium
GCCCATCACCCCTTCTGGTCAAACTGGTGGCCGCATGGCCACATCATTGGTTGGGAGCACACCTTTGTGCACGAGATCCATCATTTGCTGGATGCGATTGTGAACAATAAGCCGGTTGCGCCGCACGGCGCTACGTTTGAGGACGGCTACAAGAACGCCGTGATTTGTGATGCCATCCTGCAATCAGCCGACACCGGCCGGCGCGTTGATGTAAATTATTAGTGATGCAATGGCGCTATAGCTGCGCTTCGCAATCTGCGATTGCTGTTAGTGCTGTAGTTGTGCTGGGCCCGAATTGGTGCACAGTAACAGCGGCTGGCTGCGTGTGTTGCGCCCGGCGGCACCCCTAAGTGCAGTGTCGTGGGCGACAAATAATAAATTTTGCACAAGTATGTAAGATGGAATATGTTCCGAGTCGCAGGTTTAGGCACGGGGCTGTGTTGCGGTCTAAAGCGATAGTGCCACCACAAAGCGCGCAGGGGCGAGAGCCTGATTTGAATAGTGTTCAGGGTGCTGATGCGTTACACTGGACACTGTTGGTTGCGCCTCAACTTACACCGCCTGCGTTAGATGCGCCGTGCGTGCGGATTGCCAAACGGAGACCTACATGGAAGTCCAGTCATTAACCGAACGCTATCCCGACCCGAACGTGCGGGTGCTCGATCCCCGCTTTGCGAAATATCGCATCGGCAACACACCGCTCCAGCGGCTATACACCGGCATGCTTTGGGCGGAAGGCCCGGCGTGGAATGGGCAGGGCGGGTATCTATTGTGGAGCGACATCCCCAACAACCGGCAGCATCGGTGGCTGGCGGAAGATGGGCATATCAGCGTGTTCCGCAGCCCCGCCAACAACAGCAATGGCAACACATTTGATTATGAGGGCCGGCAAATTTCATGCGAGCACGGCGCCCGCCGGGTGGTGCGCTACGAGCACAATGGAACGGTGACGGTCATCGCGCATGCTTGGAAAGGCAAACGGCTGAATGCACCCAATGACGCCGTGGTGCATCCCGATGGCGCAATTTGGTTCTCGGATCCCGGCTACGGCAGCCTTGGAAATTATGAGGGACACAAGGGACAACTCGAGCTGCCGAAAGCAGTGTATCGCGTCGAACCAAAGTCCGGGAAAATGGACCTCGCGTCTGATGATCAGTTTATGCCGAACGGCTTATGCTTTTCACCAGATTACAAGCAACTCTATATTGTGGACACGGGAGCTACGCACTATCCGGATGCACCGCGCAACATTCAAAAGTGGGACGTGGTGAACGGGAAGAGACTGACGAAGGGGCGTGAATTCGTATCGATGCTGCTTAAGACGGAAGACGGAGAAATAGCGGGCATATCGGATGGCATCCGGGCGGATGAAGATGGCAACATCTGGGCGTCGGCCGGATGGGGTGGCGCGGGGTACGACGGCGTCCATATTTTTGCGCCGGATGGAGAGCGAATCGGGCAGATCGTGCTGCCGGAAGCGTGCAGCAACGTGTGCTTCGGCGGGCTAAAACGCAATCGCCTATTTATGACGGGCAGCCAGTCACTCTATGCGCTGTACGTGGAGACCCGCGGCGCACACGTGTCTTAGGCGCGCGCTGCGTTGCGTTTCTTAGAGGGTCCCGTTCCTACAACGGTCTTCAAAGGCTGCGCGGCATCAGGTAATGCAGCGCATGGGGCAAGCCGCTGACTTGGGTGAGGCTGGTGGTTCCTTGCAGTGCAATCCTTGGGTTAGTAAGCGCATCAACTCAAAAACAACCATCGCCGTCATAGGTGCACGGGTCCCATAGTTCAGGGTTTTCCAGCGATTGTGCAAGCTCCGGCAGTCGGTCCGCAGCTTTATACCAAAACATCCACGATGGCAGCTGCCGCCGATAGGGTGCTAGGTTTTCAATCTGCCGCTTGCGCGCAACTCCAAAACCGATCACCTCAAGCACATGTACCCGGTCATCGTGGCAGCGGGCAAGTGAGTGCTCGATAGCCCTGCGCAGAAATGTGGCGCCGTCACCCACCGATTGAAAATCAACCAGACGCATTCGGCGCAAGTTGATGTCGGGGCTGTCCTGGCGAAGAAAGACTGCATAGCTCGCCAGTTGTCCAGAGTCGTCATTGCCCGCTAAAACCCAAGCGTTGCCGTTGCGCAGTGGCTTTTCAAAGCGCCATGCCAGCGCTGCGCGATCGCGCACACACAGCAATCGATTGGGCTGGGCGCGCAGTATCCTCCAGAAGTTATCAAATCGCTCATCAAATGCGCTTAGTTCCCAAACCAACGCACTGCGATTGGGTTTGCACTTGCCAAAGCTCCTGATCAGGCTCGCCAGACTGAGAAGCGCGCCAGCCGGATACCCCATCGCTTGGGCAAGCGGCACATTTTTCTTGGCAAGCAGACTTGAAACAAAAGCCGGGTGATCCAGAATCCAAAACTTAGCTCTGTCGTAAGCCTCAACTGGCGGCCGCAGTGCTCCCAGCCGGCCAAACGCTCGCCCTGATGGCCAAGTGGCAGTCGTATTTAGGAATAGATCAACCTGTGGTTGTGCGAAAAAACGTTTTGCCAGTTCCGTTGAATGCTTGCGGAAATCTGCGTCAACCACCCAACGGTTAGCGGAGGCACCTACCAGACTCTGCCCGTTAAGTGAGTATTCGACAAGTACGTTGCCGATGTGGCCAACAATGATATTCTCCGGCGTTTCGAGCACCCAGCCAAGCGGCCAGGCGAAGTTGCAACGCTCCACAAACGGACTTCCCGCGTATAGGTGCTGCCACTCTATTTCGGTCAAGGTCCCCAAGTGATAGCGCGCATCAAGCACCTGAATTTGATGGTAATCAGCCGGAGTGGCTTCGCGCAAATTCACCATGTCAAATGATTATTTGCCGGCCGCGGCTGCTGCGATTGTGTAGAGCTCCCCGTTTGTAATGCGCTTGAACTCCGGGCGTTGGGCAAGCTGTGCCAGCAGGCTGTCAAGCTTCTGCCATTGGCCGTGCTCCTCAATCTCCCAGCTGTGAAAGTATAAATGTGCCACTCCGCCTGACTCTGCCACGGAGTCCAGGGCATGCTGAAAGTGCCGCACCCAATCGCGCTCCAGATGATGCACGCTAAGAAAGTTTAGTGCTCCAACAAGGTTGCCTTCCAGGAGCGCGTGCCGAATTTGAATGAGCGGTGAATGCGAGCAGGCATGCGTACTGACCCCTGTAAGGAAGGGGTCAGCAGCGAGCTCGCTTCGATTAAATAGACAGGTTCGTGCACCGGTGAAACCTGCCAATACTACAGCCTGACGCACGCTGGTATTGAATTTACCGCGCGGATAACAAAATGAGTTTGCGGGCTGTCCTGTGACGTCCTCA
>CANNEJ010000245.1 GCA_947503585.1 Anaerolineales bacterium
CTTGGGCAATCGCGAGAATATTTATGTTTTGGTTGCCAAGTGCCGTAAACACGTGGCCGGGAATTCCTGGAACAGTACTCATGCCCGAACCCACGACGGACACAATCACAACGCCGGTTCGATCCCAGATGCGGTCAATTTCGTTGCGCGCAAGTTCGCCTGTGAATTCGCTGTTCAATGCCGTGATGACGCGGCCGGTGCTGGGGCTTGGTACCGTGAAGCAAATGCTTTGCTCCGAGGAGGCTTGCGTGATGAGCGTGACGCTTGTGCCCGTGCGCGCGACAGCGCCAAATGCGCGCGCTGCAATGCCTTGCACGCCCAGCATGCCGCGTCCCTCAATTGTGACGAGGCTCTGATCCTTGATTGCAGTTACCGCCTTCAGCGGCACTGCGCCTGATGGCGCAGTGCTATCAGCCACAATGCGCGTGGCCGGCCCGGTCGGGTTGAAGGTATTGCGGATCCAGAGCGTGCCGCCGTGCTCAATCATCGGGCGCACTGCCAATGGATGCAGTACCTTTGCGCCGTAGAACGCCAGCTCTGAGATTTCGCGGAAGGTGACGGTGGGCAGCGTGCGGGCATTAGGTGCGATGCGCGGGTCGGTGCTCATCACGCCATCCACATCTGTCCAGATTACAACTTCATCAGCTGCCAGCACACTGCCAATAATGGCAGCAGTGTAGTCACTGCCGCCGCGCCCCAGTGTGGTGATGGCGCCGGCCGCAGTGGCACCGATGAATCCGGTAATGACTGGTACAGTGCGAGTTTTCAGCAGGGGCAACAGTCTTGCACGGCAGAGTTCGCGGGTTGTATCAAAATCGGGGCGCGCTGCTTGAAAGGTCTCGTCAGTGCGAATGAGCTCCATGGAGCGGACGGCTTCGGCGGCGCATCCGCTTTCCCGCAGGTGCGCAGCCATAATATGCATGCATATGCGTTCGCCAAGCGAGGAGATGGCATCCAAAGCGCGCGGGGATGCCTCGCCGAGGACCTCCACAGCGTGGCAAAGCGCGCGGAATTCTCCGATGTGCGTGTCGATGCGTTCCCGCACTAGGGACTGCTCCGCGGGTGTTGTGAGCAGGGATGCGACGGTGTCAGCGTGGCGGGAGTGGAGCGTGACGGCGAGATCCTGCCAGCCGTGATCACCACGGGATGCAGTCTGTGCGCCCTCGAGGAGCAGGTTGGTGACGCCACTCATAGCCGAGACAACGACCGCGATCTGTGTCCCTTTTGCATGTTCGGCGCGCACTAGCCCGGCCGCCACCCGGATCGTGTCGGCACTGCCGACGGATGTGCCGCCAAATTTCATTATGCTAAGTGTGGTCATAGGTGCGTGGCAAGGGTGAACCGGCGGGTACCGGCGCCTGCGATTTTGTAGTGCGGATATTTGTTAGGAAGTGCGAAGTATTGATTTGGAAAGAAGCAGAGTTAGGCGGTGCACAGGTTCAATCTGATATTAGTTTGAGTGTTTGTTCCGTGTTGCCCCCGTAATTTTATCAGAGAGTGGGGCTTCGGGAGTCTAGTGTGGCAACTGGGGCTCATGTCTGATTAGGAAAGTTATAATCAGCCTTGTCCGCAGGTGAATTTTGCAATCTATAGATCCGCATGAAATGCTGGGCGTGCGCCCGGGATGTTCGGCCGATGAAATTCGGCGGGCGCTCAATGCACATGTTGCGGCGGTGAACTACAGCCTGGATCCGCAGGCGTCCGAGCGGCTGCCAAAACTTTATGATGCCGGCGCAGTGCTGTTGGCGCAGGCGGCGGATACGCGGGCGCCTGGGCAAATTGATTTGGATGCGCGGCTTCGGCTGCGCCGGCGCCGGGCACGCAGTGCGGCGATGCCTGTTTACCTGGCTTTTGTATTTGGATTGTGCGTGGTGTATGTTGTGGCGCGGCCGGGCGCAGCGATGGGCGCTATCTGGCGCATGGTTGATCTGGTTACGGGCCAGCCGCAATGGACTGTTTTGGGGGCGGAGCTAACAGCAACTGTGACCGAGCAGGCAGAGCCGAGTGTCGAATCGACGAAGCCGGCTCCGGGTATAGAGGTTGTGGTTGCAGCCACGAAGCAAGTTGTGGCGGAGATGCCGGCACCGGCCGAGGCAACTGCAATTGCTGCGGCTACGATGGTGCCGGAGTTGCGGGCGTGTATTGCGGGCCCGGGACTCAATGTACGGGCAGGGCCCGGTACAAATTATGAGCGCATCGAGCTGCTTACTAAGAACCAGTGCGTCGTGATCGAAGCGGTGGATCGCAGCGGTTTGTGGGTGTTGGTTTCTGCCAAGGACGCTTTTGCTGGAACGGGCTGGGTGTCGCTGCCTTACCTTTTGCTGCCTGATGGGGAGTTGAAGGTGCCGGTTGCAACTGCGTCCGCACAGCCGTTAGCCCCGACGGCGGCAGCTGCTCCCATGCTTACAGTAGAGCCGGGGGCGCAGCAGGCAGTCGTCGCGGTGGTTGGGCTTGGCCAAATAAAGAATGCGCCTGAAGCATGCCTGATGACTTTAAACGCGGCGACCAGCGCTGAACTCAACCGCCAGCTGCAGGCCTTGCTAGCTGTGCAGGGCACGCGCGGGGTGGGGCGCACGGATATGGAGTTTGGGCTGAACTATGTACGCTACCGGGACGGCAGCTGTGGTGCGATCGAGAGCGCTACTGTGACTTTGAAGCAAACGGTGCTCATGCCGTGCTGGGCGCCGCCACCGGAAGCGGAAGCTTCACTGGTGGCACGCTGGCAGGAACAGATGATGGACCGCATTGCGGTGCATGAGCAGCGGCATGTGGATATTAATATTTCGGGCCGCGAGACGATTGAGGCTGCCGTGCGGGCAGTGTCATGCGAAAACATAGAAGCAGAGTTTAACCGGGCGGTGTCGGCAGTGACCGCGCAGCACACCCAGTTTGATGCGGACCCTTTAAATCACACGGCGCGCTGGCCTTAGCGACAGGCTGGCCGTATTGTGAAGCGCTTCATCACCGCAGAAAGAAATAATTGCTGCCGCGTTTTATCTGTGGGGGACTGTTTAGTGTAATGGTTTAGCGAAGGTTTTCGTGCGCGTTATCACTCCAATGCGGGCACAAATGCTTTTGCTTGGATTTTGAGCTATGGCTTGGTCGGGTATACGCCGCGTTCGACAATGTGGCAGATGATGTGACCGATCGAAATGTGAAGCTCCTGAATATGCGCGGTGGCCGTGCTGGGCACGGAGACACAGATCTGCGCAAGTTCGCGGAGCGGTCCAGCGGCACCGGTTAACGCAACCGTAGCAATGCCGAGAGCATGCGCCGCTTCAAATGCGCGCAGTACGTTGGGTGAAGCGCCACTCGTGCTTATGCCAAGCAGCACATC
>CANNEJ010000246.1 GCA_947503585.1 Anaerolineales bacterium
GCGCCGCCCGCGCGGGTGAACCTGCTGGAGCCGGTGACCAGCGCCGTGCTGCTGATGGGATCGGCGTTGTGGCAGGAGCAGCCGTGGCTGGCGCTGCTCATGCCGCTGCTGGTGGCTGGGCTGCCGGACATCGAGCGGCTGCGCACACGCTGGCGGCGCGGCACTGCCAGCAGCGCAAACTTGAGCGCGCATCCGGCGCAAGCAGCCCCGGCCGGCAGTCCGCTGCTAATTGTTTGCGCGCATTTGGATAGCGCGCCCAATGGCGTGTTTCAAACCGGCGTGTGGCGCCGGTACGCGGCGCAGACCACGTTTTTCACCCAGCGCTACGCAATTTTTCTGGCGCTGCTGTCGGTCGCGCATCGGCTGGTGATCCAGCTGCCCAGGGTGGTGCTTGCCGCAACAATTTTGACCGGCATACTGCTGGCGGCCTGGCGGCTGGGCATGGAGGTGCTTTCATTGCGGCGGTTGCGGGTCACGCATTCGCCAGGCGCCAATGACAATGCCTCGGGCGTGGGTGTGCTGCTGGCGGTGGCCGAGCACTTTGCCAAACATCCGCCGCGCGGCACGCAGCTGGAGTTTTGCCTGACGGGCGCAGAGGAGACCGGCATGCACGGGGCCGCCGCGCGCGCAGCGCAGCTGGCGCGGGGTGCACCGCAGGTGCTGATGCTCAACCTGGACATGGTGGGCGCGGGCGATAAGCTGCGCTTTATTACGCGGGACGGCGTGTTGTGGCAGCGCGCCACCAGCGTACGCCTGAACAAGGCCGTCCGCATGGCCCAATCCGCGTCAGATGGAATTTGGTATACGCTGCGCAGCGGGGACTACCTGCCGTTTTTGCAGCGCGGCATTGCCGCCAGCGGCTTGCAAACAAGCGGCAGCGCGGAAGCCGAACTCACCTATCACACGCAGTACGACACGATGGATGTGATTGACAGCGACGCTTTGGATCTGACGGCCAACGCCGTTATCGGCGTGGTGCGTCAGCTGGATCTGGGCCGGTAAGCCGCTCAGGCGCGCGGCGGGCGGTGCACCGCAGCCAGCGCCGCATTCACATCCGCATACAGCTGCGCGCCGACGGCTGCAAGCTGCTGCCGCTTGACGGCACTTTGGGCAATGCCGCAGCCCAGCACGCTTGCGGGTACGCCGGCGGCTTGCAGTATGGCCCCGGCTGCTTGTGTGCCTTGGATGCTGCGCGCTGAATCCTCGAACACCACCACACGCAGCGGCCGCCCGCGCAGCGCTTCCATCAACGGCGGTAATTGGTGCGTGCGCAGCAGCTGATGCGCTGCGCGCAGCGCATCAGCTGCCGGGGCAAACAGCGCGCATGCGATGGCACCCAGCGCGTGCAGCGGCGCCGGCTTGGAAAACTGGGCAGCATCGCCACCGAGGGTGGCAGCCAGCCATTGCATGGCGCCAACGCCCACCACGGGCAGCGCCTGCAGCCCCACCATGCGCGCACCCAGCTCCGCCTCCGGGGAATATTGGCCGGCGCTGGCAATTGTGGCGGTTGGCGGCAGCGACGGCCGCGCAGTGTAGATCACGGCGCGCACCGCAGCGGTCTGTGTGGCGGCCAGAATTTCAGCTGCCCATTTTGCATCCAGCGCCGGCTGGTCTTCCACCGCGAGCATTCCGGGCGCGGTGAACTCTGCCGGCAGCCCGTAGCATTCGGTGTAGGCGCTGGAGCCGAGCGTGTAGTTCTGAAAGATCCTAAAGATCAGGGATTGCTGCGGGTCGCGCGTGTGCTGCAGGATGTGGTCTAGCAGCGCGCACAGTTCAGGGCTGCGCGCGTCGGCTGCCACGCGCACGTCGCTGGCGAGCACGCGGGCAGCTGCCTGCGCTGCATACTCGCCGGGGCGCAGTGCGGCTGCGGTGCTGCGCGCCAGCAGCGCCGGGCTAATGTCTGGCTGCAGCGCACCATGTTTGCGCAGCGCGGCGAGCGCGGCAGGTAGTGTGGCGGGCACCGCCAAAGCCGGCGCAGCCAGCAGCGCTTCCAGCACAACCGCAGCCATGCAAATTGCGGAGATGTCCCACTCGCTGATAATGCTATGCGCTTCGAAGACTTCCACTTGCTCGGCGGTGAGCAGTGGAGCAGACAGCCCCAGCTGCTGCGCAAAGTGGCGCAGTGTGGCGTGCAAGCCAGCGCGGTAGCCGCCGGGATGCAGCAGCACCGCATCTATATCAAAGAGATATACATCCATTGCCAGATCCGGGGCGGTTGCGCGGGTTAGTGTGCGGCGCGGCGCTGCAGCTCGGCTTCCACCTGTGCAAGCGTAAGGCCGCGCGCAGCCAGCAGCACAAGTGAGTGGTACAGCAGATCAGCCAGCTCGGACACGAGGCGTTCATCGCCCTGCGCCTTGGCGGCCAGCACCACTTCAATTGCCTCCTCGCCCACCTTCTTCACAATCTCATCTTCGCCGGCGGCAAACAAGCCGGCGGTGTAAGAGCCGGGGGTTGGCCGCGTGCGCCGGGACACGATGGTTGCAAATAAATCCGCGAGTACAGTGCTCATGAGGCCTCCGGGCTGGCAGCGGCCCAGGTGCGGGCAGCGGCGCTAATTGTATTGCAATGCCGCGCGCCCGCGCAGCGCACCGCTTTAAAACTGGCCTTGCAGGCTGCCCGCGTAGCCGGTCAGCTCCACATAGCCGTTGCCGGTGATGGCTTGCCCGGCGCTTGTGCCGCTTATCTGCACCGCGCCCTCCCAGTATGCAAAGCTCACCAGCATTTCCTGCTGCGCCAGCCACGGTTGCACGCGCAGGTCCAGCTGTGCGGATGGAATGACAACGCGCCATGCGCTTGGATATGCGGCGCCGGTGGCCGGGCTGCGCCAGGTGTCCGCCACACTCAGTTGCACGTCGGCGGCTGCCAGGCGGCGCGTGCTGCCGTCGGCCGCCACCAGCGTGCCGCCGGATACGGGCTCAAGCGTGCCGTCTGCGCGCCGCATCTGGAAGAACATGATCTCGCGCTCGTCATCCAGCTGCAGGCTGAACCAATCCCAGCCCACGGCTTTGGGGCCAAGGGCGCTGGTGCTCCACTCATGGTCAAACCAGCTGGTGCCCGCCACGGCACTGGCTGTGCCGTTGAGCGTTATGGTGCCAGCGGTATCCATGCGCGTGTAGCTCAGGTAGTAGGACGCGTTGCCGGCTTCCGCGCTCTTGGGGCTGAGGCCGCGATCGCCGTGCGCAACAATCGGCTTGCGCGTGTCAAGCGTCAGGTCCAGCGCAAAGTCGCCTTCTTTGGCGTGCAGCTGCAGGCGCGTGCCCTCTGCGTTCAAGCTGTCTGCGCGCCAGTCTTCCAGCCACACCTGGTAGG
>CANNEJ010000247.1 GCA_947503585.1 Anaerolineales bacterium
TGCCACAATATGCTGGCGCCCCATCCTACTCGAACAGCAAAAATAGGGATCGCAGGCAGAGTGAACCGGAAAACATTTTGCCAATAAATTGCAGTGAACAGCGTAATGCCAATAGAGCCAGGTATGCCACCCAGCAGCAGTAACGCGCGGCTTGCACCCAACGCCCGCACGCTGGCAGCCGCCAACACTGCAAGCAGCGCCAAGGCTAGCAGCACCACACCGCCCATCCAAATACCGGCACCAGCGGATGGCGCCAGAACGAAAACATTGAAGTTGGAATTCGACCAGTAGACCTCAGCCGACACCGGATCGATCAAGCCAAAATAGACGTAGCCCGGCAACCAGGGAATCACGCCAGGCATACCCGCTTGCATGGAAGCCAGGCGGTTATATGCAACTTGGGGCACGTAAGCCAGTGCAGCGCAGGCAGCCGCTGCACAGCCAGCCAGCCAGCGCCGGCTAATAGCCAACGCAAGCAACGCCACCAGCAGCAGAATTACAAACTGAATCCGAAACAACAGGGATACACCAAATGCAATGCCGGCAAGTACTGCCGTGGCCAAGTTTGGCTGGCGCAGGACGCGCGCCGTGTAGTACATTCCCAGCAGCGAGAAAAAAAGCGCCGGTCCGTCTGCGATGGTGTGCAGCCATGCGACGCCGGGAACGTACGGCATGCGCAGCTGTACAGCGTTGGGGTGCAGGCCAAACGCCAGCCAAAGCAGCCAAGGCATGCCCGCCCACAAGCCCGCGGCAAATAGTGCAGCCAAGCGGTCGCTGGTGAGTTCCAGTGCCAGCCGGCCAACCAAAATTACGGACAGGCCCGCAAGCAGAAAGCCATTCACAAGCACCGCAATGGTGAGGACATCCTCAAACACCAGCCCGTGCACAAGCCAGCTGAATGCGGCCAGCATTGCGGGCTGACCCATATTCACGGAGAACAGACGCGCGTAGCTGCCGCGCAGCAACACCAGCGCATACTCAAAGTAATAATCCTGGTCGCCACCATGATGGAAGTAAAAGCCGTCATGCGATTCCAGGCGCGGCACTTCCAGCACAAGCAGCGCAGAAATGAGCAGGCGCAGCCCGGCAAGCGCTGCAAACATGCCATCTGCAGGCCATGCTTGCAGCCGCAGCCAAAGCGCAGCCGGCAGCGCGCCTAAATAAGCACCCCACGCGCGCATTAGGTGAAGGGCGGGGTACCGGAATGGCTGTAGCTGAATTCGCGCACCGTGCGCTCGCGAATGACGCGCGCCGGATTGCCTGCCACAATTGCAAATGGCGGCACGTCTTTGGTGACAACCGCACCCGCTGCCACCAGCGCACCGCGCCCAATTGTCACCCCCGGCAGAATGATGGCGCGTGACCCCACAAACACATGGTCCCCGATCACTATCGGCGCATTGCGCCGCAACAAGCCGGCGTCATCCGGATCGTGGTCGGAGGTGTACAAACCAACCTGGTGCCCAAACACCACATCGTTGGCCAGCGTGATGGAAGCACCTGCCACCCAGAAAGACTGAAATGCAATCGAGCAATTTGGGCCCACGCTAATGGCATGCATGCAGTCACCGGTAAACTGCGCGCCGCGCCACACGCTGGCGGTTGCATCAATCTGCATGCCGCATACACGGCGGTAATACCAGTAACGCAGGCGTGCGGCGGGCAGCTGGCTCACAAACACGTTCAACATCCACCCGCGCAGAAACAAAACCAACGGCACCGCAAACCAGCGGTTCAACCAGGCGCGCATCAGGTGCGCACCGCCGGCCACAGGGACTGCATCAACGTATCGCGCACCACCTGCAGCATTTTGCGCTGCAGCGTCACAATCACCAGCGCGTATGCGGCGCTGCAAAGTGCCAGCTTGATGCCCGCGCTCCACCAAATGCTCGCTGGCAGGAACGGGGCCAGGCCCTGCAGCGCCAGCAGCAGGGCAGCCAGCGTGGCGGCCGGCAGCAAGTACAGCGGCCACACCGCCTCTGTCAATTCCTTTTGCACATGCCGCTCAACTGCAGCCAATCCAATCACACTCATCACACTCACCGCAACTGCCGCGCCCGCCGCGCCCTGCCACAAAACTGCCGGCGGGCCGGCCAGCAGCAAGAAGGCGGCCTGCACCGCTACGGTCGCGCGCATCTCACGCTCGCGCCCGACCGCCAGCAGCATCTGGCACGCGTTTTGATACATGGGACGCAATAAAACAAATAGCGACATAAGACGAAAGAGCGGCACCGTATCCAGCCACGCAGGGCCCAGCAAAATTTGCACCACCTCTGCCGTGGCGGTCAGTGCCACAGCACTGGAGAAAAAAATCAGGTAGGCCAGCAGCCAGGTGGTGCGCCGGTAGATGCGCCGCAGCATATCGCGGCCCTGCGCTTCGCTGCGCGCGTACAAGGGCAGCGCCAGCATGCTGATGGCACTGGCAAAAATGTCCATGGGCATTTTGCCGGCGGTGTAGGCGCGCGAGTAAAACGATTCTGGCAGCACACCCGAACCGCGCCATACGGGCAGGCGCGGCCGCTGAATTGTGCCCACCAGCCAGTCATCAAACTGAAAAACAATTTTTCCGAGCAGCCCAGCCGTCCACATTGTAAAACCAAGCGCAAGCAAACGCCGCGCAATTGCAGTATCCCATATCAGTTGCGGGCGCCAGCCGCTGACCCACGCCGCTCCCGCACCAACCACCAAAACCGGCAGCGCTGCATCCACCAGCAGCGCCGCCAAAGGGTAGCCGCTCCACGCCAGCCACACCGCGCCAACCAGCCCGACAATGGACTGCACCACTGTCAGCTTGCCAATTGCGGCCTGCAGCATGCGCCGTTCCGCAAGGTAACGCCCGGTGGAAGACACAGCCTCCACAATTGTTAGCGCCATCAAAACAAAAATAACGCTCCAAGCTGCGGGCAACCAGCCCGCCTGCGCTGTGCCAAATGCAAACAAAATGTCCGGCACCAATAGATAAAGCAGCAAGGCGAGCACAACGCCCGCTGCGGCCAGCAGCACATCCAGCCAAAACTGAACCGCCAGCATAACCGGGTCTTCCACCCACGTAATTACGGCTGTCCGAAAATCAAAGCGCAAGAGCGTCAGGTAGGTCATCCACGCTTGAGAGAGTGCGAGAATTCCAAAGTACTGCGGCTCAATCAGGCGCGCCAGCACAACTGTCTTTGCCACGCCCAATGCAAACAGCCAGTACTGTGACAGGCCGGTCCACAACGCGCCGCGCACAGCGCGCTGTGCAAGCTGGTTTGGCGGTTCAGTCATGGCGGCACAAACTATATGCGGCGAAAATTTTACAAACTTGCATA
>CANNEJ010000248.1 GCA_947503585.1 Anaerolineales bacterium
ATAGAAGCGAGCCCCATGCAAACTATCCAAAGTTACAGGTACGGCGCTGCGCGCACGGGCGCAGCGAGGGCACAGCTGGCTGTGTTTAGGCGGGGCATCGGATGTCAGATTTCGCGCACGGCGTCTGGCTGCGTGAGCATCAGCCATGCAAACTGCGGCAGCGCCAGCATGCGCCGCCAGCGCCAGGGCTGCAGTAGCAATCGGTGCAGCCATTCCAAGCCAAGCTGCTGCATCCACTGCGGGGCGCGCTGCGCGACTCCAGCCACAAAATCCAGTGCGCCGCCCACGCCCATCATCACCGGCACAGCAAGCACCGCACGGTTGGCGGCAATCCACAAATCTTGCTGCGGTGCGCCGTAGGCAACCAGCAACACATCCGGCTGCGCGGCGTGCACCTGCGCCAGAATGGCCGGCAGTGCATCCGGGTGCGGGCTCCCGCTGTATGTACCCACAACTTGCAGGGCCGGATGCGCAGCGCACAGCACTTGTGCCGCAGCTGCGGCCACGCCTTCTGCCGCGCCCAAGAGAAAAATGCGCCAGCCATCGGCCGCCGCGCGCGCGCCAATGCGCCACACAAAACTGGAGCCGGCCACGCGTTCGCGCAGTGTGTGGCCGCGCAGCCGGCTGGCCCACAAGAGCCCCTGTCCGTCCGGCAGGCAAAGTGGCGCAGCCTGCAGCACCGCCCGAAAGGCTCCGTTGTGCTGCGCCGCCATCACAAACTCCGGGTTGACGGTGCACACTTGCGCGCAGCTGCGGCCGGCAATTGCGTGCGCAAACCAGTCAAGCGCCTCGGGCGTGGTTACATCATCAACAGGCACTGCGAGAAAAGCCAGTCGGCGCATGTTTAGTGCGCAGGTGCCGCCGGGGAAAGCTGAAAGGCGCGCTCGAGCACGGCCAGCGTTTGCGCAGCACATTGCTCCCAGGTAAAGCGGCGCACCTGATCCGCCCCGCGTGCCGCAAGCTGCGTGCGCAGCGGCGCATCGTCCAGCACACGCGTGAGGGCATGCACCAGTGCTGCTGTGTCGGTTGCCTCAAACTGCAGCGCGGCTTCGCCCGCCACCTCCGGCAGCGAGCCGCCGGTGGAGCAGATCACCGGCGTGCCACAGGCCATTGCCTCGAGCACTGTAAAGCCGAAGCCTTCATACAAAGAAGGCAGCACGCAGGCGGTGGCGTGTGCATACAGCGCGGGCAGATCTGCTTCGGGCACATAATCCAAAAAGTGTATGCGCGCGCCGAGCCCCAGCGCCGCAGCGTGGCGGCGAATGGGCGCACTGAGCCAGCCGCTGCGGCCGGCGAGCACCAACTCCGGCCGGCTTGGATGCATCTGCACTGCAGCCAGCGCATCCATCAGGCGCGCCAGGTTCTTGCGCGGCTGCAATGTGCCCACGTGCAGCAGGTAGTTGGCGGGCAGGCCTGGCGGCCGCGCGCAGTGCTGTGCTTTGGCAAACGGCAGCGCGTCAAAGCCCGGATAGACCACGGATACGCGCTCTGCGCTGACGCCGTAGTGGTCCATCAGGTCACGCCGGGTTGCGTGCGAGTCGGCAATTAAGTGCGTGGCGTGGCGCGCATTGTGGCGGGTGGACCAGTTGAGGTACAGGCGCTGTGCCGCAGTGTGGGCCGCTGGAAAGTGGCGGAAGCCGAGGTCGTGCACAGTGACAACCGCCGGCACTGCACAAAAGAGCGGGCGCACATGCGCGGGAATAAACAGCCCGGCGGGCGGGTCGCGCCACACTGCGCCGGCAAGCGCTGCGTGCGTCCACAAGCGCGGCAGCGCCAGCACCCGCTGTTGCGCACGGGCAGTGTGCGGCAGCAAGTCGGGCGGCGGTGCATCCCGAAAATACAGACGCCACTGCTGCTGGCCCGGCAGCTGCAGCAGGTGGCGCAGCAGCTGCAGCGCATAGTTTTCTGTGCCGGTGCGGTTGGCAACTGTGATGCGGCTGGCGTCCACGCCAATCACCGCTGGCGCGCTGCTCATGGTGCGGGTGGCGCGGGATGAAACAACGGGTGGCGCCGCAACAGCCACGTTTGCTGGGCAGTCAAATTGACCAATGCCTGCTGTGCGCCACTTTGCCAAAACATCAGATTGGTTGCGTCGAACGCAGCGCACTCAACGACGTCCACGGTCTTGTCGCCGTCTGTGTCTGCCGTTGCCGCGGGACACTGCGGCGTGTCGGACAAAAAGTCAAAGCCGCGCCCGTCTTCGTCAGTGGTGTGCGCCAGCCCAAGAAAGTGCGCCGACTCGTGAATAATGGTTGCGGCCAGCTCTTGCATGTCGCCATCCATCAGCTCCCACGCCACTACCGCGCAAGAGTTGCGCCCCTCTGTGATGATGGCCGCGCCCGGCTGCGGTGCAAGGCCAAGCACTGCTTCTTCTGTTGCATCGGCGGTAAATTGAATGCGATACTCGTCGACGAGAGCCACGTTCATTTTGTAGCCGCTGCCCATGTCTGCCTTCAGTGCGCCGCATAACTCCTCGTACTGCGCATCCGGTATGCGTCGCAAGCGCGTGCGCTGCGCGGCGTTGGCTTCGCCAAAATTCACAGTGCCGATTGACAGGGCATGCGGCTCCAGAATGCTGCGCGCAGACTGGCGCAGCGTTTCCTCCAGCAGTTGCCGGCCCGCGGCGCCGGCCAGTTGCGGCGCAGCACTTACTAGCCACAGGTTCAGGTCAATTACTTGCGGCAGCGGCTCAGTCTCAGTGCGTACTATCGCCAGTGCATCACAGATTGGCTCGCCTCCCTCAGTTGCGAGGCTGAACTCGTAAAAGCCGGCCTGCAGTGCCTGTGCCGGTGCCAGCGGCAGAAACAGGGTGAGTTCACCCGCATTAGATGGAAATGCGGGCTGCAGTGGCTGTGCAAGGTTGTTTTGTATGCCATCGTAATCCGGGTCATAGAGCTCAGTGCCCGATGGATCTGTTGCGGACGACAAATAAATGACTTCCAGCGGGTTAGCAGTGCGGGCTATGAACAATATTGACTCGTCACCGGGCTCAAGCAGCACGCGCACTTTTCCGTCGGCGCCCAGCGGTCCCAGCCGCAGTTGGCGGGTGCCGGCATGCGCACTGTCATCCAGCGTGAGTGTGCATTCGCTGCCGGCGGGCACGCTGCGCTGTGCATGCTCAACCACATCCAGCTGCGCAAAGCGCAGGCTGTCCGCACCTTCCTCCGACCAGCCCACGACCCCAATGCCGCCGCTTGCAAAAGTGTCGTCGTGCACCACCGTGAGCAGAATATCCTGTGCGTACACTCGAAACTCTGAGCCCTGTACAGCAATGCGCAAATCCTCAATTTCGAA
>CANNEJ010000249.1 GCA_947503585.1 Anaerolineales bacterium
CCGTAGATTGGCAAGGGTTTACACGAACGAGCGCGGACTTCTCACTTGGCGGGTCCAGCTTAAAAAAGAAGGTACTCCGGCCCCCTCACAACCACCGCAGCGCAAGCTTCACCAGGCGCCGCACGGCCGCGGTGTAGGGCGGGAACATCAGCTTCATCGGGGCCAGCGGCCCCTGGCGCAGGAAGGCGCGCTCGTGCGAGAAGGCGCGGAAACCATACACTCCGTGCGCACTGCCCGTTCCGCTGTGGTTGAGCCCGCCAAACGGCAGGTTCGGGTGCATGAAGTGCAGGACCGCATCATTAATGCAAGTGCCGCCGGCGGAGGTGCCAGCAGTGATCTGCTTAATGTTGTGGCGGTTGTGGCTGAAGATGTACAGTGCCAGCGGCTTACTGCGTTGATTGATTGTTTGCAGTGCATCCGGAAGCAGGGTGTACGAAAGCACCGGCAAAATTGGGCCAAAGATTTCTTCCGTCATCACTGCATCATTGACGGCCACATCAACCAAAATGGTGGGCGCAATGTAGCGTTCGGCGGCGTCCACTTGCCCGCCAATAGCGGCGCGGGCGCCGTTCTTTAAGCTGGCAGTTAGCAGCTGCTCACAGCGCGCAAAGTGGGCCGCGCTCACGATGCGGGCATAGTCCGGCGAATTGCGGCGTGCAGCCGGGTCTTCGCCATAAGTTTTACGGATCACTTCACCCATCTGCCAAACCAACTGTCCATATACGCTTACATGTGCAATTACGTAGTCTGGTGCGATGCATGTTTGGCCGGCATTGAGGAACTTTGCCCAGACGAGCTTTTGGGCCGCGTCCTCAATGTCCGCGCTCTCATCCACGATCACAGGGGATTTGCCGCCCAGCTCCAGCGTGATGGTGCTGAGGTGCTCGGCGGCGGCGCGCATCACCAGCCGGCCCTTGCTGGTGCCGCCGGTGAAGAAGATGTGATCAAACGGCTGGCGCAGCAATTCTTCCGCGGTCAGATGGTCGCCCTCAAAGACGGCAACCTCATCTTCCGCAAACAGCTCGCTCAGCATGCGCCTCAAAAGGCGCGCGGTTTGCGGGCTGACTTCTGATGGCTTAAGGCAAACACAATTACCGGCAGCAATTGCGGAAACAAGCGCGCCCAGCGTGAGGGTAAACGGAAAGTTCCACGGCGTAATGATGAGCACGACGCCGCGCGGCTCCGGGCGCACCCACGCACGCGCTGAAGCCATTGCCAGCGTGGGTGCAACGCGCTTGGCGCGCATCCAGCGTGCCAGATGGCGGCGGGCATGCTTGATCTCAGTTGTGACCGGCAAAATTTCTGTAAGATCTGCCTCAGGCGCCGGCTTGCGCAAGTCTGCGTGCAGGGCGGCGTGAATGTCTGCGTGGTGGCTATCCACCCAGCGCAGCAGCAGATCCAGTTTCTGCTTGCGATGTTTTGCAGTGCCCGCAGCCACCGCTGGCTGCTTGGCGCGCTGCGCGGCAAACACGCGCAGAATTCGCTCTTTGTCCGGGGTATTGCTTGCGGGCGGCACTGGATCGCCTAGCGGTGGCGGCCCTTGGCACGCTCCGGCTTGCGCCCCTTGTAGCTGGGGCAGTTGAGCACGCAGATTGTGCTCAGGCGCGGGTCGTTGAGGCGCGTCTCAAGGCGCTCGCTAATTTCAGACTTGGCAGCCGCCATTGTTATGATGGTTGGCGATTGCTTTACATACCGGTGGTCAATCAGCTGCAACAGCTTCTCGCGCGCCCACGGTGTGGCGCTTTCTGTCAGCAAGTCATCAAGTACCAGCAGCGGCGTCTCACGCACTTCGTTAAACAGCTTGTCATAGCGCACCTGCGAGTCCGGGCTGAATGTGGCGCGCAAATGATCCAGCAGGTCAAGGCAGGTAATGAACAGCGCCGTCATGCCGCTGTCCACCCGGCGGTGGGCAACAGCTGCAGCCAGATGGGTCTTGCCGGTGCCATGCCCGCCCACCAGCACCAGCCAGCCAACCGGATTTTCGGCATAGCGCTGCGCAGCCTCGTACGCGGCTGCCAGCCGGCGCAGCGGATCCCCGGTGAGCTCTCCCGGCCGCAGGTCAAAATTTTCAAATGTATGGCTGCGGTAATTTTCCAGCGCGGAAATTCCAGTTCGCTCGGCTTCAGCGCGCCGGAAGTCCGGCGCATCCAGCAGCACCTTGCGCACCAAATCCACGTCCACCAGCCGGCTGCGCACGCGCGGATCGATGCGCTCCAGATCCATGTTGCTGGTAACCACCGTGGGCAGCTTGTTTGTGTAGCGGTGGTTCACAAGCTGGTAGAGCTTCTCCTGCGCCCAGGCGGTGGCACTCTCGGCCCCAAGGTCATCCAGCACCAGCAGCGGCGTGTTGCGCATTGTGTCAAACAAGGCATCGTAAGCCACAGCTGAGTCCGGGGAGAATGTGGCGCGCAAATGATCCAGCAAGTCCGGCACGGTTACAAACAAAACCGGGACGCCGTTGGCCAGGCACTGCGCAGCAATCGCAGCTGCCAGATGGGTTTTGCCGCAGCCGTAAGTGCCATGCAAGAGCAGCCAGCCGCGCGGGCTGGCCGCGTAGCGCTGCGCCAGCTCCATTGCGCGCCGCACACTCTCGCGCTGGCGCGGGTTTGTGGCGTGGCCCTCGGGCAAAAAGTTGTCAAATGATTTATCTGCAAGCGCGCCCAGGCTGGAAACTTGCAGGCGCTGCTGATCCTGCGCGCGCTGTACTTCCTGCGCGCGGCACACGCACACGTGCAAGCGCCCAAACGCCGGGTGCCCGGGCGGCACATCACTCGCGATGTAACCCAGGCCATTGCACTGCGTGCACTCCAGCTGGCCGGGCTGCGCCGCGCGGTCAGCGAAGCCAGTCTTTGTAGCGTTCGCCGTTTTCGCCATGGGGTTCCCTGCCGGCCTTGTGCCTGCGTTCAAGTATGGCACGCACGTACTTCAGGCTGCGCTTGTTTTGCAGCACGCTTTCAAGCAGCGCCTGTTCCACCCACTCCGCGTTGAAGCTCTTTTCAATGTCGCGCAGCTCGTCCGCTACCAGCGGCGTGATGGGGCCGATGTTTTGCTCATACAACGTGAAGACGTTGCGGCGTTCCACCTGCCACGGCGCGGCGCCCGCAGCCGGCTCTTCCGGCAGCCAGCTTCCCTGTTCAATCTCCGCTGCAGCTGCACGCCCTTTTTGGGTGTTAAGTAAATAAAGATCACGCTCCGGCCGGGCCGGCAGGATGATATGGAGCAGCGTGCCGCGCGCGCATGCACGCTCCAGCGCTTCTGCAAGCAGGCTGCTGGCGGCTTC
>CANNEJ010000250.1 GCA_947503585.1 Anaerolineales bacterium
GGCGGGGTATTGTGGTTTGCCAGCAGCGTACTGCCGCTGGTGCAGCGCGCTGTGCCGGGCGCCGAGTTTGTGGTGGCCGGGCGCGACCCGGCGCCGGCCGTGCAGCGCCTGGCCGGCAATGCCGGCGTGCGCGTCACCGGCGAACTTGCCGACATGCGCCCATGCATGGCTGCGGCCAGCATTTATGTTGTGCCGCTGCGCATGGGCGGCGGTACGCGCTTCAAAATCCTGGAGGCAATGGCGCAAGCGCGCCCCGTGGTGTCCACCCGGATTGGCGCCGCCGGCTTTGCCGTCAGCCATCAGCGCGAGTTAATGATCGCCGACTCCCCCGCGGCGATGGCGGAGGCAATCATCCAATTGTTGCAGGAGCCGGCTAAGTGCCGCGCGCTGTGCAGCACAGCGTGGGCGTTCGTTTCCCAAAAGCATGACTGGAGCGCCATCCTGCCGGCGCTGGAGGCCGTCTACGCAGCGCCGCGCGCCTGAGACGCAATTCATCCATCAGCCCAGCTTTCCGGCCAGCGCCTCCACCATGCGGGAGGCGGCCGGCACCAGCCATTGGGGGTTGATTCCAAGCGCCAGCACGGCGCCGGCGCCCAGCAGCGCCAGCCCGGCCAGCACAGCGCTCTCTGGCTCGGTCTCCGGCAGTGGGTGGGGTGCCGGCTCAAACAGCGCCCGCAGCAGGCGCACGTGCGCAACCAGCACGCCCAGCCCCGCCAATACCAGCGCAGCAGCCAGCCAAAACTCCTGCACCGCCAGCATTCGCAGCACAGTCCAGCGCACTGCAAAACCCGCCGTCAGCGGCAAGCCGGCAAGCGAGAGGCCGCCAGCCAGCGCTGCCAGCGTCGCAAACGGCTGGGCATGCGCGCGGCCGCGCAGGCTGTCCACATCCGCAGCGCCGCCTCCGCCCAGCGCACCCGCGCCTGCCGCCCACACTGCCAGCGCCGGCACGCGCATCACCAGCAACGCAGCCGCAGCCGCCCGCGCCAGCGGCGTGCGCATGCCCACCGCCAGCAGGATCGCACCCCACTCCACCAGCGCCGCATAGCCCGCCAGCCGGCCCCAGTTGCGCTGTGCAAATGCCAGCGCACCGCACACCACAATCAGGCCCGTACCCGCCACGCGCAGCATTGCAAACAGCAGCGCCGTGCTGCGCAGCCAGTCAAATTGCGCCAGCGCATCCAGTAAAAACAAAAGCACCGCTGCGGGAAAAAGTGCCCACAGAAATGCAGCCGCTACCGCGGGGGCTTCCTGCCCCACCGCCGGCATCCAGCCGTGAAAGGGGACGGCTGCTAACAGGATGGCGAACCCGGCGCACAGCGCCCAACCCGCCTGCACCAGAAACTGCGTGCTCTCTGGCCCGGATCCCGCCAGCTCCAGCTGCCAGCCCGCCAGCAATATGAACGGCACGCCCAGCGTTACCGTGACCAGCAGCCGCAGCGCCCCGCGCGTTGCGCGATGCGCGCCATCCGCCAGCAGCAGCACAGCCAGCGCAGCACTCAGCTCCAAAAACAATGCCGCAAACAGCAGCGGCTGCACAAAGATGGTGGCTGCCAGCAGCGGCAGCAAGAGCAGCGCGGCCGGCACAAAGCTGCCCGTCAACCGCCCGTCCAGTCCGCACATAAAAAACGGCAGCGCCGCCATAAAATAAAAAATCAGCACCGGCCGGTCTTCCATTGCAAACACAAACGCGCGCCCGAAAATATTGAAGGTTGCGCTCAGGCGCACATCGCTGCCGCCTACCACCGCCAATTCATCCAGCGGAATCTGCAGCGCCAGCAGCGCCAGGAGCAAAACCGTCAGGCAAGCCAGCGCACTTTGCAGCCAGCTCCAGCGATACAGCAGCGCACACAGTGCAGCCGCCGCCACCGGCGCAGCCATAAACAACAGCGGCACGCTCATGCCAGGCCGCCGTCCGGCTCGGCTGCCGGTTGAATGCGCGCCAGATAACTGACCGCCACCGCCACCGCCAAATCCACCGCCGCCATCATCCAGATCACCGCCAGCGCCGGCTCAACCGCAGCATAAAAAATTCCAAAGCCCTGCAGAATAGTGAGCAGTCCGCAGCCGGTCTTTAGCGGCTCGCTCGTGAGTCCCACGCTTAGCAGCCCAAGACACACCAGCAGCGCTGCGCCCTGCAGCACGGGCGCCTCAATTCCCGGCACCGCCGGCGCCATGCGCCCGTACAGCTGCGCCCCCAGCACCATGGCCAGAATGGCAGCGAACACCCGAAACGGCAGCCGCCGCAAAACGGCGGAGTCGCGCCAGCCGCCCGCACCAGGCTGTGCTCCGGCAGCAAAATCCAGCAGCGCACATTGATGCGCGGTTGTATACAGCACCAATGCTGCCAGCAGTCCCACCAGCATCTTGATGCCCGCCAGCTGCGCAGCAAGCACACGCGTGTGCAGCAAGCCCACAAACACAGATTGGATTGCAAAGGCGCCAATCACCAAGCGCCGTTCATCCAGCAGCACAAGCGTTATCAGCGTGAGGCCCGCACCGGCCAGCGCCGGCAAAATTGCCAGCGTACCCAGGCGCGCCACCAGTTCGGCAAAGGTTGGCAAAACTACAACTCCACCAACAGCCCCGCCAGCAGCGCGCCCACCAGCATCCACAGCACGCCGCCATCTCCTTCAAGTACCGCGGCTGCCACACGCAGTGTGCGCCCCGTGCTGCGATACCCCTGCCACACACCGGCATAAACACTTTGCCAGCGCAGAAACTCCGGGATCACCAGCCAGCGCCGCACCCACTCCACAATTACCGGCCGCAAACGCCAAAGCACAAGCGCCGCGCCGCTCACCAGCAGCGCACAACCGGCGGCCAGCAAATTCGCAGCCGGCCGCGCAGCAGTCTCAGCTTCACCCAACATGCGGCCCAGCGCCGCCGGCGCACTGCCCACCGCCACTGCAAAAGCCAGCGGCGCACCCAACCCAAAAAGATAAGCCGTGCTCGCAAACGGCTCACTCCAGTTTGGCGCCACACCCGGCCGCAGCGCCTGCCGCAGCATGCCCGCCGCCATAAAGATTAAAGCGATCAGAAACAAAAGCAGCCACAATGGCGCTGCGTTGTGCAGCAGTCCGGCAGCCACAGTCCGCAGCGCAACAAACCCCACTGTGAACGGCAGCCCGGCCATGATGGCAGCTGCCAACACCGGGGCCGCCACCCATGCCGCATCACTGCGCACAAAACCCAGGTACGCGAAGAGTGTTCCACAGGTGATCATTGCCGTTACGCCCAACAGCATCACGCCCGACGCAGCCGCACTGCCGGCGTTCA
>CANNEJ010000251.1 GCA_947503585.1 Anaerolineales bacterium
GAGGAGGAGTACGGCGTGCAAACTACGCTCGAACCATGCGACTACACAGTGGCGCGCTGGCTGCGCGGGACAGAAGCAGCGATTGATGAACTGCCCTGGCGCCACGGCCTGCTGCGCACGAAGGACCAAAACGGCCGGATTGTTGCGCTACTGCGCTCCGCCTTTACCCTGCATCACTTGCAGGAGAAACATCCCCGGGTTGAATTTCATTTGCTTGATGAGTTGGACTAGATTGCGCGCTGGCGCTTGCCACGGCCAGCTCGATTTGCAGCGCTATATCCGGCGCGACTGGGCCGCGCTCGAACAGCGCAAAGAACTCACGGTTGCCAGCCGGGCCGCGCAGCCCCGACGCCTTAACCTGCGTTGCACCGTAAGCGGCTGCTACCGCGAACGCGGTTGCTGCCAGCAGCACCTGGCGGTGTACCGCCGGGTCGCGCACCACGCCCCCCCGTTCCACTTGGCTGCGCTCTGCCTCAAACTGCGGCTTCACCAAAGCCAACATTCCGCCACCGCGCGGATTTAGCCAACCCGCCCACACCGGCAGCAGCTGCTGCAGCGATATAAACGCAGCATCGACAACAATCAAATCAACAACTTCAGGCAGTGCATCCAAGAAACGCGCGTTCGTCTCCTCTACTACCACAACCCGCGCATCATTGCGCAACTTCCAATGCAGCAAACCCTTCCCGACGTCTACTGCGTATACCCGCAGCGCACCGCGCTGCAGCAAGCAGTCCGTGAAACCCCCGGTTGAAGCACCGACATCTGCACACACCAACCCCGCCACCGCAAGCCCCATCTCGCTCAGAGCGCCTGCCAGCTTTAAGCCACCGCGACTCACAAAGAGCCGGCCTTCCACAACTTCCACACAAGCGGCGGGGTCAACCATAGCGCCCGGCTTATCCATTCGCGCGCCGCCCACCCGCACCTGCCCAGCCATGATGTAGCGCCGGGCCAAGTCAAGTGATTCCACCAGACCGCGTTCGTGCACCAACTTATCAAGCCGTTCGCGCTTCAACCAAAAGATTCTAGCATTCTGGGTGCTTCCAGCCACGCGTCTATAATCCCCGCGTGCCCAACATATCCCCGATATTCAGCGCGCTGCGCCCGCGCCAATGGATCAAGAACTTAGTGATTTTCGTTCCCTTGGTATTCGACATCAAGCTACTACAGATGCAGTATTTGGTACCTAACGTGATCGCCTTCGGAATTTTCTGCGCCCTCGCCAGTTCCGTGTATCTCATCAATGATCTCGCGGATGCCGACGCAGACCGGCAGCATCCAATCAAAAAACACCGGGCGATTGCCGCGGGGCTGCTCCCATCGCGCACCGCCATTGCCATTGCTGTGCTGCTACCACTGCTTGCCCTTCCAGCTGCCTACACGGTTAAACCGCTACTCGGACTGCTGGCCTTAACCTATTGGGCACAAAATCTGCTTTACTCGTATCGCCTTAAGTACATCGTCATCCTCGACGTGATGGTTGTCGCCGCTGGCTTTCTGCTGAGGTTAGGCGCCGGTGTAACTCTAGTAAATGTTGAGCGCTTCTCGCCGTGGATGTTTATCTGCGTTGGCCTCGGCGCACTCCTAGTCGGTTTCGGGAAACGCCGCCATGAATTGACCCTACTGCACGCGCATGCTTCAAAACACCGCACCGTATTGCAGGAATACACGCTGCCATTTCTGGACCTGGCCATTAATATGGCCGCCGCTGCCATCCTGATCGCGTATTCGCTGTACACCTTTAGCGCGCCCAACATGCCCGCAAACCACTTGATGATGCTTACTATTGCGCCGGTTTGGTATGGCACGCTGCGCTACCTATACCTGCTGCATGTAGCCGGCAAAGGCGGCGCACCGGAAGACCTGCTACTGGAAGACCGTCCGCTCCTGGCAGCTGTATTTGTTTGGGTGTTCGCTTCTGTGCTTGTGCTTTATCTCGCGTGACGAGCCGCCCGAAACTCTTCACCGGCAGTGCTCCCGGTAAAGTAATTCTATTTGGCGAGCACGCTGTGGTGTACGGGGAGCCTGCCATCGCAGTTCCACTAACCAGTTTGCGTGCAACAGCCACGATCACTGCGGCGGAAAACTTTTCAGAGAGCTTAATGATTGATGCCCCAGGCATTGCGGTGCAGGGCCGCCTCGATCAGCTGGCTCCCGACGACCCGCTGGCAGCAGCCATCTTAGAAACAATGCGCGTCCTAAATATTTACGCCGCACCCGGCGGCACCATGTGCATACAGTCCACGCTCCCCGCAGCTGCCGGACTAGGCTCAAGCGCAGCCATCACAATCGCCATAGCCCGCGCACTGGCAGACTGCATCGGCGCAGAATTACACGCAAACTCCGCGGCTCAGATTGCCTCAGCCGTCGAACACATTCACCACGGAAACAGCTCCGGAATTGATCCAACCGTGATCGCCCACAACTCAACGCTCTATTTCACGAAGCATAAAGATCCAGAACTCATAAGCCCCCACTCAAGCTTGAAACTTGTGATTGCCCACTCGGGCACCACCGGCTCCACGCGTGCGGCGGTGAATGCGGTGCGGTTGCTTCACAACGACAACCCGGCCCGCTATTCGCACATTTTCGCGGAGATCGGAGCGCTAACAGCCAGTGCACGCCAGCCCCTTTCGACTGGCCAGCATGCACAACTGGGCCAAATGCTAAATGCAAACCATAAGCTCCTGCAGGCAATTGGGGTATCAACCCAGCTCCTCGACATTCTCTGCGCCGCAGCGCTACAGGCGGGCGCTTACGGTGCCAAGCTCACCGGCGCAGGCACTGGGGGTTGCATGATTGCCCTCGTCGATGCATCCTGCGCACTGAATGTGCAAACAGCATTGGTTACAGCCGGCGCCAAATTTGCTTCGATCACCGCATTGGCACCCGCCAGCTAATGAGTAACTCCATCGTTTTCCTAAAGCTAGGCGGCTCGCTGATCACCGACAAGCATCTGCCAGAAACACCGCGCCTTGAAGTGCTCGCGCGCCTGGCAGGCGAGATTGCACGCGCTCTGAATGCACAACCACAACTGACACTTCTAATCGGACACGGGTCGGGCTCGTTTGGCCATACAGCTGCCCTGCGCCACAACACGCGTGCCGGCGCGCACAGCCCTGAACAATGGCGCGGCTTCGCAGAGGTGGCTGCCGCTGCCGGCAAATTGAACCGGCTGGTTGAAGATGCCCTGCGCGCCGCTGGCGTGCCAGTCATTAACCTAAGGCCATCAGCCTCGGCAATATGCCCCGATGGCCGGTTACACCCCCTC
>CANNEJ010000252.1 GCA_947503585.1 Anaerolineales bacterium
TGCAGCCAGCCATGGCGAGCCGGCGCGGGCAGAAAAGTTGTTTGCCAACCTGCAAGAGTTGTGCGCATGACGCGCCTGGGGCGGCTGCTGCTCGCAGCCGCAATTTTGCTGCTGGCTGCCGGCTTGCGCTGGTTTGATATCGGCGCCGAGCCACTGGGCATCGACGGCACCGCCATCTCCATGAAGGCGCTTGCCATTGTGCGCGGCGATGCACTGGACCTGCGCGGGCCGTCCATGTCCGTTGGCACATTCCACTCGCCGCTGAGCGTGTTCCTTTACGCGCTGCCGTATGCGCTGGATGCCGACCCGCGCCTGGCGCGCCTCTACAGCGGCGTGTTCAACCTTGTGGCCGTGGCACTCGTCTACCTGCTCGGCCGGCGCTACTTTAGCGTGCCAGCGGGGTTTGTGGCAGCGCTGCTCTTCGCCGTGCACCCCGAAGCGGTTTTTATCTCGCGCCAAATCCTCAACATCGTCATCGGGCTGCCGTTCGTGCTGGCGTTCTGCCTTACGGGTCTGCTGGGCTATTGCGAAGACCGGGCATGGGCGCGGGTTATGCATTTGCCGCTGCTGAGCCTGGCATTGCAATGCCATCCCGCATCGGTGCTGCTGGCGCCATTGACGGCGGCGCTGCTCATGCTGGCCTGGCTGCGGTTCCCGCTGCGGCGCGGCAGCCTGCTGGCGCAGACCACTCTGAGCGCTGCGCTGGCGGGCGTGTTATTGCTGCCGTGGGCGTACGCACTTTTGCAAGAAGCTGACTTCAACGCATTGGCCGGCGGAATTGAAGTGGGCGGCAACCGCGGCTTGCAATACACCGCCGCCACCATGACCACGCTGTTGGGTGGCTGGGGCATGGGCTGGGTGCAGGCCATTCAACCGCTGCTGACCATTGCCGGTACAGCGTGGTTTGTGGTGCGCGCTCTGCAACGCAAGCCCGGCGCAGCCGGCCTGGTCTTTGTATTTTGTTTTTTTGCCGTGCCCGTGCTGGCTCTGGTATTTGATATGAAGTACCGCGACACTTACATCTGGCCGGAGTATGGCAGCGCGTTTTTGATTCAAGGCGCCGTAATTGGCGGCTTGGCCCGCACCGGGCAGCGCGCCTCCCGCCCGGCTGCCGCTCCCGATTGGGGCGGCTGGCTGCGCGGCCGCTGGCTGCTGCCGGGTTCCCTGCTGCTCGCATTGCTGGCAGGCACGCAGCTGCGGTTCTTCGCCACCTATGACCGCACTTATCCCGGGCCGGCGCTAACCGAGCACATTGCGGCCGTGCGCCACGCGGAGCAGCTGGCGCTCAGTTCCGGGCGCGCGGTGCTTGCAACGGTTCCGTTCAGCGCCACGGATCTTGAGAGTTACCGGCGCTGGGCGCTGCTGGCGGAAGGGCGCGCTGTGCGCGTGGTGTGGGACGGGCGGGCCCTGCCGCTGCCGGCACAAGGTGCAATTGTGATCGGGCCGGCTGACTACACCGGCCGCGACGGTTTGATTGTGAATGCCGAAGTGCGCGGCAGTTTTCGTTTTGCGGAGCTGCCGCCGGCTGCAGCGTTTGCGCCAACCGTGGCACTGCCGCGCCCGGTGCAGTTTGCCAATGGCACCAGTGTATTGGGTTTCCGGCCGGTGGCCGGTGCGCCTCCGGATGAACGCAGCTGGTTGCTGGATCTAATTTGGCGCGTGGATGCAGCGCCGGATGCCGACTTCAAACTTTTTGCGCAGCTGGTGGATGCTGCGGACAAACTTTACGCCCAGGCAGATGTGCCCGCATTGCCGGCGGGGCAGCAGCGCAGCGGCGAGCTTGTGCTGAGCCGGCTCACACTGGCGCTGCGCAGCGCACTGCCCGCGGACGAGCCGTTATTTATCCGCTTTGGTGTTTACGATGCATCTGGCAACATCAAGACCATTTCTGATGCGCAGCAGGCGGCAGCGGATTACGCGTTAGCGCAGGTGCGCGGTGCGGCAGCGCCCGCAGCCATCTGGGCGGATGGCGCCGTACTGGACTCGCTGGCAGTGGTGGATACGCAGCCGCAGGGCGCGCCGCTGGAAGTGCGCGCAGTGTGGCGCACAAGTGCGGCGCTGCCGGCCGGCCTTTTGGCGCGCTGGCAGTTGCAAACTGCAGCGGGTGCGCCCGTGTTTGCAGCGGACACGCAACTTGCGCCGGGCTATCCGGCCAATACGTGGCCGGTGGGGGCGTTCATGCCCGGCAGCCAGCTGCTGCGGATTCCCACGGACATCCAGCCCGGCAGCTACACCTTGAGCCTGCAATTGCTCGATGCACGCGCGCAGCCGCTGGCCGGCAAATATCGGCATGCGCAGCCGGTGGTCATCACGGCGCGCGCGCGCAGCTTTGCACTGCCGGCAATGCAGGCCGCAATGCGTGCCACTTTTGGCAGCACACTGCAGCTGCTGGGAAGCGATGTGCTGCTGGACGGCCGCCAACTGCAGCTGCGCTTGCACTGGCAGGCGCAGCAGGCCATGCTGCAAGATTACAAGTTTTTTGTGCACGTGCGCCGGGGCACGGAGGTCGTTGCCCAAATCGACTCGATGCCCGCCAATTACGCGTACCCCACATCGTGGTGGGCGCGGGGAGAAGTTGTCAGCGAGGATGTGCGCCTCGATCTTGGCGCGCTGCCGGCCGGAGCTTACACTATCGCCACCGGCTTCTATGACCAAGCCAGTGGCGAGCGCCTTACGGTGACGCCGGCTGACGGGCAGACCGCTGCTGATGGCTGGGTTGAGTTGGGCACGATCACACTCCAGTAGAATGCAGCAGATTTCCAGTGCCCACGTAGTCGGAGTGAACGTCAGAGCCGGTAAGTTGCGCTTGCCGCCGCCGCGGCTGCAGTTTGCGGCTGCCCCCAACTTCAAGTGAGCTGACCGTCCGCAAGCGGACGGGCGTTGCGGCAACCATCGCGCAGTTGCCCGTTTATAATCCGTCTTGAAAGTGCGATTTTTATCGTGATCGAAATCCCCCAGAGCAACCCGGGCGCAAATTATTTTGCGCACCAAACGGAGATAGATGCTGCTGTGCAGCGTGTGCTGCACGGCGGCTGGTACATCCTCGGTGCTGAAACGGCTGCGTTTGAGCAGGAATTTGCGGCCTATATTGGCGCTGCGCAGGCAGTGGGCGTGGCGTCCGGCACTGATGCACTCTGCCTCGCGCTGCGCGCCGCCGGCGTGGGATCCGGCCAGCATGTGGCCACAGTTTCACATACTGCAGTGGCAACCGTCGCGGCGATTGAGATGTGCGGCGCCACACCGCTGCTGATTGATATTGACCCCGCAACGT
>CANNEJ010000253.1 GCA_947503585.1 Anaerolineales bacterium
AGCCCGCTTGAACTGGCTGTCCGACCGGGAGCTCCAAAACGATCTTGTGCATCCGCTTACCAAAATCACAATGGCGTTGTGTACGCCGCGGTAATCCCGCCATCCACAAGAAACTCAGAGCCAGTCATAAAGGATGACTCATCAGACGCAAGGAACAGCGCTGCTTGCGCAATCTCTTGCGCCTCGCCAAAGCGCCCCATGGGAACATGTACCAGCCGGCGCTGCTTCTTCTCGTCCGTGTTCAAATACTTCATGAGCAGTTCGGTGCGCAGCGGCCCGGGGCTCAGCGCATTGACGCGGATGTTCTCGCGCGCATGTACGGCAGCCAGCTCTCGGCTCATGGCAAGCACGCCGCCCTTGCTGGCTGTGTAGGCCAGCTGCGGCGTGGCAGCCCCCAGATGCGCCACAAACGATGCCGTGTTGATAACCGACCCGCCACCGGCGCGGCGCAAGGCCGGAATGCCATACTTGCAGCCGAGAAACACACTCTTCAAGTTAATTGCCATCGTCAAGTCCCAGACCTCTTCACTCGTCTTAACTGCATCGTCATCATCAGCGTGACTGATGCCGGCATTGTTGAAGAGCACATTCAGTTTGCCGAAATTCGTTTCAGCCGCCTGCACCATCGCCGCGCAATCCGCCGCCTTGGAAACATCAGCGTGCGCAAACGCTCCTTGCCCGCCTGCAGCCGCAATCTGTTCCACCGTCTCTTTGCCCGCTGCTGTGTTCACATCCACCACCAGCACCTTCGCACCCTCGCGCGCAAACAGCAGCGCGGTTGCGCGCCCGATGCCACTGCCTGCTCCAGTCACCAACGCTACTTTGCCTGCCAGTCTCATAATGTATTTCTCCCTTTGCTCCCAAGTGTTAGCTGCGCAATATTTGCTGCAGGCGTTGCGGGTAATCCGTGATGATGCCGCTGACGCCCGCGTCAATCAGCCGCTGCATTTCGTCTGCCGCATTCACAGTCCACGGCACCACCGCCAGATTACTTCCGCGCAGCCCGGCCACAGCCGCATCTGCAAGCCCCACATAGTGCGGGTTGACGCCAAACAGCGGCAAGTCCGGCAGCTGCGGCTCGGTTTCAACCAAACCCGTGAGCGCCGCCAGCCGAATTGCCGGGTTGAGCGCGTGCACCGCGCGCAAATTATCAAACACAAACGAACTCACCAGCACTTGCTGCGCCATGCCGAGCTCCTCAACCATCGCAACAACCGCCGCCGCAACCGCAAATGTTTCCAGTGGCGCCGGCAGCCGTTTGATTTCGACATTGACCTGCCACGCATTGCAGCGCGTAAAGTGCAGCGCCGCCCGCAATGTCAGGAGCGGCTCGCCCCGGAAGGCTGCCATAGCGGCCGGAGTTATGTTGCCGGCAGCCGCCTCGCCAAACGGATCACTTTCCGAAAACCAGCTCCCATAATCCAGGCGCTCCAACTCCGCCAGCGTGAACCCGCTAAAAGTCCACGGCGCGCGATCCGGAAAGCACTGCGCTGCATTTGTCGTGCGCTGCAGCGAATCATCATGCATCACAAAAAGCGCGCCGTCCGCGCTGACGGCCACATCCAGCTCCCACATGTCGGCGCCCGCCTGCTGCGCCATGCGCGCTGCTGCCAGCGTGTTCTCCGGGGCCAGGCTGCGCGCACCGCGGTGCGCGATGTTTAGAACGCGCGTCATGCCACCGCGATGGGCGCCTGCTGCATTGTGGGCGGTATTGGCACGCCCAGCAGCGCGCACACCGTTGGCGCAATCTGCAGCTGGCTGACGGTGGCGCCGGTATTGCCGCGCCCGGCTGCCTGCGGCGCAATCACATACAGCGGCACGTCGCGCATATCCGGCCGTGTTCCGCCATGCAGGCGGTCCGGGCCAATGCCATGATCACCGGTAACCAGCAGGGTGTAGCCGAGTGCTTCCCACTCCGGCCACGCGTATGCCAGCATGCTGTCTTGCGCGGTTATCTGATGCCGGTACTCGTAAGAGTCGCCGCCGTGGCGCTCGCCCAGATAATCCGTGGCCATGGGATGAATGAGCAGGTAGTCCGGTGCAAACTTGCGCACGAGAGCGGCGCCTGCCGTGAACACCTCAAAGTCCGGGTAGTCATCTGTGTTGTAAAAGCGGCCGTGCTGGATGGGCAGTGCCGTGTCATCCACTTCGCGGTCATCAACCATATCGAAGGGCGCGCGGTTGTACAGCTCCGAGAACCAGCAGTAGGCACTGGCAGCGGTGACGCGTCTGGCTGCCTGCGCCGCCGAAAAAATGCTGGGCATGCGCGACAACCGCACCACATGATTGCTGGTAATGCCATGCTCCATCGCTGCCACGCCGGTATGCACGGCCTCGTAGCACGGCCGCGACATTGTGGGCAGCTCGCCGCGCACTTTGTAGCGCGTGGCGCGGCGCGTCTCCACAAGATGCTCCAAAAAGCTCATGTGCTCGGCAGCGCGATCGTCGCGCAGTGCATCGCTCAAAACCAGAATTACTTTGGCCATTGCAAAAGCTTATGCGCCTAATGCTTGCGGGACGGAATCACCAGCCGCTGCAGCCAGTTGAACACTTCATTTTGGCGGATGTCGTCGTGCAGCAAGTCCGGGCCCACGTTTAGCTCGGCGCGCAGTGCGCCATTGCCGGGCTCATCCGCCAGCGCCAGCATGCGCAGCACCTGTTGTTCCACTTCCGCCTCGGATTTAAAGAAGCCCTCTTTGGTGAGCGGTGCCTTGCGCGCCACCAGCAGCCGCGCCATGGCCGCCAGCGTGAACTCCGGATGGTATTGTGGCGCCCAGAACACGCCCGCTGCGTGCCGCACCTCCAGCGCCTGCACCGGCGTGTGGTCGTTTTGTGCCAGCAGCGTTGCGCCGGGCGGCAGCTCGGACACCTCATCCAGATGCATTATGAAAGCATCAAAGCGCGCCGGCTTGCCGATATACATTGGATGCGCGCGGCCGGCTGCGGTCAACTGAATGTCGCGTGCAATGCACCACTCGCGCCCCTTGGGATTCTTGCGCACCGCCCCGCCGGCTGCGAGCGCTGCCATTTGTACGCCCCAGCAGCTGCCAAACTGCGGCACGCCGGCTGCATAAATGGAGCGGCACAGCTCCACTTGGCGCGTCACCTCCGGCACGTCATGGTAAATAGTCAGGTTCGAGCCGGTCCAGATGAAGCCATCGTATGAGCTGAGGCCGGCACCGGCCGGCAAACCCACATCCAAGTCCGCCACGTACAGTACATCAAATTTTCCATGCGGCCGCATCTTG
>CANNEJ010000254.1 GCA_947503585.1 Anaerolineales bacterium
CTGCCCCGCGACTGTTTATTCGCAACGCGCAATCATAATGCGGACATACAGTGGACAAGCCAACACCATCTGCCGCAAATGATCGCATAAAACCAAATGGGGTTGGGCGGGGGAAGTCGGCCTATGCTCGCGCCAATCGTATCTCCCTCACGCCCGGACAACCAGGCCTACAGCGAGTACTGGGTTACACAGGTGCCTGCGCCGCGGCTGCTTCAGCCAGCTGCGCCTTTAGCCACTTTTTGCTCGCGGGCAAGCTGTAACAACGCACACCCGTGGCCGAGTAAATCGCATTGATGATTGCCGGCGCCGTGGGAATTGAAGCCAGCTCGCCCACGCCCTTAGCGCCATAAGGGCCGTCCTTAGTCTCGGCCTCCACAAAAAATGAAATCACTTCCGGCGTCTGGTCAATGGTCGGCAGGCGGCATTTATACAGCGTGTCTGTTTGCACGATGCCGTCCTGCAGCTCAAAGTTTTCCTGCAGTGCCATGCCCAGCCCCATCGAAAGGCTGCCTTCCACCTGCCCCTGCAGCGCCAGCGGATTAATCACGCGCCCGACATCGTTGGCCGCGATAATTTTGAGCACCTTCGTCTCGCCCGACTTCACATTGACTTCCACCAGCGCTGCCTGCGCCGCAAAACCAAAAGCAAAGTGATGGTATTGCGGCACCAACGGCGCAACATACTGGTAGCTAACTTTGGGCATGCGGCCCTCACGCCGCGCCGCCTTCACCACATCGGCCAGCAAAACACTGGCGCCGTTGTGGTTGATTTTGCCGTCGCGAAAAGTCAATGACTGCGGCGGCGCATCCAGCATTTCTGCAGCCGTCAGGCTGAGCAGCTTGCGAACTTCGAGGCTGGCATGGCGGGCGGCGTTGCCGGTAACATAAGTTTGGCGCGAGGCCGTTGTTGCGCCACAATCCAGCGTCAAGTCTGTGTCCGATACGAGCACGTCAACCTGGTCGTACGGTACGCCCAGCTCTTCCGTCACAATTTGCGCCAACACACCTACTAGTCCCTGCCCGATCTCCGCCGCACCGGCGCGCACAGCAGCACGCCCGTTGGCGAACACCTCGACCTCCGCACCCGCAGCGTCGTAGGCGCCGCTGCCAAAGCCGGTGTTCTTGTAGGCACACGCCAAGCCCCACGCCCGGCGCTTGTCGCCTTCCACGGCAACAAACGGATGCCGTTCCATCTCCGCGGCCACTTTCTCCAAACAATCCGGCAGGCCGCAGCTCTCGGTAAGCGTGTGGCCCGCCAGCGTCTGCTTGCCCACCGCCAGAATATTTTTGCGGCGCATCTCCAGCGGCGAGATGCCAAGCGCCTCGGCCAGCACGTTCATCTGGCACTCCATTGCAAAGCCGCTCTGCGTCACGCCAAAGCCGCGGAACGCGCCGCACGGCACGTTGTTGGTGTACATGGCATAGGTGTCCACGCGCACGTTGGGCACTTCGTTAGGGCCGGCGGCGTGCGTTGTGGCGCGCAACATCACATGATTGCTCAAGCTGGCATAAGCGCCGCCGTCGCCATATATCTCGGCCGTGTGCGCCACCAGGGTGCCGTCCTTCTTTGCGCCGGTTTTAAGCTTGATGATGGTGGCATGCCGCTTGGGATGCACACGCAAAGACTCGGCGCGGCTCAACACCATCTTCACCGGGCGCTTCGTAAGCCACGCAGCCAGGGCCACATGCACCTGCACAGACACATCTTCTTTGCCGCCAAACCCGCCGCCAATCAGGCAGTTGATCACACGAATGCGATCCTCCGGCACGTTGAGCGAAGCCGCAATCTGCTCGCGGTCGCCAAAGGGAATTTGGCCGCCGCAGTAAACGGTCAGCCGGCCGTTTGCCTCAGGCATTGCCAGCGCAGCCTCCGGCTCAATAAACGCATGCTCCACAAACTGCGTGCGGTATTCGCGCTCGACAATCACGTCAGACTCGGCAAAACCCTTGTCCACATCGCCGTTCTCAAGGTGGTACTTTGCCTTGAAGTTACCGGTGGGATGATGTGCGTGCAGCAGCGGCGCAGCGGGATGCGCAGCCTCTTTTGGCCCGCTCACAACCGGCAGCAGCGTGTAGTCAACATCAATCAGCTCCAGCGCGCGGGCTGCAATGTCCTCCGACTCCGCCACCACCAGCGCCACTGCATCGCCCACATAGCGCACCTTGTCGTAGCACAGCACCGGCCAGTCAATCTCATGCACGCCACAATCTTTGCGGCCGGGAATATCGCACGCCACAGTCCTTGCGGCCGGGAATGTCGCCCGCCGTAAGCACCGCTACCACTCCCGGCAGCGCCGCGGCACGGCTCACATCTACATTGTTCAGCAGAGCGTGCGGATGCGCGCTGCGCAGCGCACGCGCGTACAGCATGCCCTCCACGTATAAATCATCCGCATAGATGCCCGCCCCGGTAACCTTCTCCACTGCATCCGGACGCGGCAGCGGATGGCTGATGGCATTGAGTGGCTGCTTCACGGCCGGCAGCGCAGCCACAGGCTGGCCGGCCGCCTGCTGAATGGCACGCAAAATTGCATTGTGCCCAGTACAGCGGCAAATATTAAATTTGTGCCCGTCATAAATTTGAGCCAGCGTGGGATCAGGATGTTTGTCCAACAGGGCCTTGGTGGCCATGATGAAGCCTGGCGTGCAGAAGCCGCACTGGGTTGCGCCCTGGTCAATATACGCCTGCTGAATGGGATGAAGCGTGCCATTAGCGAGCCCTTCAATCGTTGTGATGTGCGCATTATCAGAGCGCTTCATTGGAACAAGGCAAGATCGAACTGGCTCGCCGTCCTTGATAACCATGCAACTGCCACAGTGCCCGGTAGTGCAGCCGTCTTTGGTGCCCGTCAGGCGCAGCTGGTCACGCAATACATCCATCAGCAGCGTTTTAGGCGCTGCCAATACCTGGCGAACCGTGCCGTTAACAACCAGCTTATAGGTTTCACTATCCGACATAGCAGTTTCCTCCCGCATCAATATTCAATTGATCGCAAAAACAACTTGTCTACAGTGCTTTTCGTTGGGCGAGGATGCCCAACGCCGCCGCGTGTCTCGCGCCGACTGATGACCGACTACCGAATGCTACCACGCAACAGCAATTTTCTCAAGCCGGATAGTGCCCGGTCGCATGAATGTACACCGATCAACTATTACTTTGCTGAATCACACTACCAAAGTCTGCCTCTTGTTTAGTTGCTCCCACCACATAGGCAACCGTATTTGATGCGCACAAGCAACTAC
>CANNEJ010000255.1 GCA_947503585.1 Anaerolineales bacterium
GATTTGATTGGCGACGCATTTGTGATTGGCCGCGAGCAGCAGTGCGATTTATTGATCGACGACGCCACTGTCTCCCGCAAGCATGCGCTGTTGCAGCGCATTGAAGAAAAATGGTTTATCACTGACACATCAAAAAATGGCACGCATGTGAACAGCCAGCGGGTCACGGGTGCGCTGGCGCTCGCCAACGGGGACAAGATTGCAATCTCCACGGCCGCGCAGCTGGAGTTTGTGGGCTCCGAAGACACTGTGCCGCTTTCGCTGGCGGAGGGCCAGGCAATCGGCCGCATGCACATTGACCGCAAAACGCGTGAAGTGCGGCTGCGCGGCCAGTTGCTGGATCCATCGCTATCTTCGGCGCAGTATCGGATGCTGGAATACTTCTACTTGAGTGGCGATGCAATCAGCACCCGGGATGAAGTTGCACGCGCCGTCTGGCCTGAGGCTGACCAGGCCGGTATTACAGAGCAGCAGATCGATGCGCTGGTGAAGCGTTTGCGCGACCGGCTTGGCCAACTGGACAGCGACCACGACTACATCCTGACTTTGCGCGGGCACGGCTTTAGATTTAGCAACCCGCAGCTGTAGCGTGACAGCGGCAAGCCGGCAGCTGGGCTGCCCTGCGCTAGCGCCACTTTGCCAGCGACAGCTCGCGCTGTGCGAGCCCGTGGTACTCCTTCAGCTTGGCGCACATATCTGCATGGCCGCGCGCTTCAAGGTCATGCGCAAGTTCAATCATCGATTGCAGCAGTTCTTCGTTTAGTTCCGCGGACCGGTTGCGCAGCAGTTCGGCCGCGGCTTCGGGTGTCTCTGATTGCAGCAGGTCGTTGATAAAGCGCAGGGCGGGTGGGGTGCTGGCATCCAGCTCAGCCATGATGGTGGCGCGCAGTTGTTCAAGGCGCGCAATCGCGTCTTTCTGGCCGGATTTCTTTGCGGCTTCGATGTTCTGGTTAAGCACGGCTAGGGTTACGTCGCTAATCTCAGGCAGTGCCTCGCGCACGGCAGCCGCTTCGTCTGGCGCTTGCAGCAACGCCTGTAGCAGCTGCGCCGCAGCCGTGCCCTGCGCCTTTGCGGCTGCATCACTGCGCGCCACCGCATCCAGAATTACCTGACGCGCTGCTTCCAGCTGTTTGCGCTGTTCACCGGCGGCTTTATCAATCTGCTTGGTGAGCCCCACAAAAAATTCATAGTCCACCAGCTGGCGCACCAGCGTCACCACCGCGCGCACACGCAGTTCGTCTGGATTGGCGCACACCAACTGCAGCAGCGTGTCGCGCGTGAGGTTTGTGCCCAGCGCCTGCAGTTCCTCAGCCACTTCCTCCAGCACTTTTGTCTGGTGGCTGGCACTGCGGCCAATCGTTGAGTACTGCGCCACCTGCTCGCTGAGTGCTGCGAGGCGGCCGGCTGTGTCCTGTTCCGCAGCGCCATTGCCCGTGGCGCGTTGCAGCAGTGCTCCCAGGATTTGCACAAAAGGCATGTCAATTTCTGCGTCGCGCTGTTCAATTAATGCGGGCAGGGCGCTGGCATCTGCTTTGAGCAGGTCTTGCAGTAGTTGCAGCTTGGCGCGTTGCGTATCCAGCATTTCTGGCGTGATGCCGTCTGCCTCCAAAATGCGGTTGATCAGATTTTGCATGGAGAGCATTTCTTGCGGGCGCAGCAAATAGCCTTTGCGCTGGTCTGCCGGCGTGCGGCTTACAACCTGGCGTGTCAGGCTGCCCAGCAGGTTCTCCTTTTCCTGCAGCCGCATGTTGAGCTCCATCGGTACGAACGTGAGCAGCAGCTCTTTGGCCGGGTCGTGATACACAAGCGGTGTGCCGAGCATGGAGGTTTGCCCGCACAGCGGGCACGCGAGCAGGTTGAGCTGGCCTTTTAGCAGGCGCTGTTTGGCGCCCGGATCTGCGCCTGCGTCCACCAGCTGTTCAAGGTGCACGGCTACGGGCTGCCGGCATTGCGGGCACGCTACTGTTGTGTTGGGAGCGTTGCTTGCCATTTTGTGCGCGGCTAGTCTTCGCGTGGCAGGCTGAACAGGAAGGCAGCGCCGGTGCCAACCGGCGACTCGACCCAGATGCGGCCGGCATGCGCCTCTACAATCGCACGCGCAAGATACAAACCCAGGCCGGCGCCGGAGGCGCGCTCTGTTGCCAGCGTGGTCGCGCGGTAGAAGCGGTCAAACACGCGCTGCACATCCTCTGGTGGCAGACCCGGCCCCTCATCGCTCACGCTCACCACAACCTCCTGCGCCAGCACCTGCCCCGCAATTGTTATCGCACCGCCTTCCGGTGAATACTTGATGGCGTTGGAGATCAGGTTGCTGAGCACCTGGCCGAGGCGCTCCTCGTCGCCCTTTACGATTGGAAAGTTGTCCGGGAAGCGCGTGCTGATGCGATGGATGGTTGTCTGGGTTTGGAAGCGGGCCGCGAGTCGGGCGGCTATTTCTGCCAGCTGGCATTCTTCGCGTTGCAGGCGCAGCCCGCCCGCTTGCAGGCGCGATGCGTCCAGCAAATTCTCAATCAGGCCGGTGAGGCGGTCCGCCTCTTCTTCAATCACCGCCAAACTTTGCTGTACCACCGCCGGCTCCCAGTTGGCATCCTCGCGGCGCAGCGTGCCGGCGTAGCCTTTGATGAGCGAGACAGGTGTTTTCAGCTCATGGCTGATGACGGAGATAAATGTGCTCTTCAGCTGCTCGGCTTCGCGAAAGCGCGTGATGTCGCGCACGCTGGCAATCAGGTTGACGAGGTGTGCGTCGGCATCGAAAAGTGCAGCGTAAGTGACGCCAACTGCCAGCGGAGTGTCATCCGTGCGCAGCACTTCGCCTTCCACATAAATTGGCGCAGACGCCGGGCTGGGCCAGCCGGCGGCTTCTGCATCCGCCAGGTTCAAGCCGCGTGTGCGCTGCGCCCAGCGAAACAAGTCATCGTAATTGCGCCCAATTGCATCCGCTGCTGTGATGTTTGTAAGGCGCGCTAGCGCGCGGTTCCAGCGTTCCACCTTATGGCTAACGCTCATAATGCAGAAGCCATCGGCAGCATTCTCCAGGATGGCATCCAGCTGGCGGCGTTCCTGGTTTACAGCTTCGAACAAGCGCGCATTGGTCACTGCAACCGCGGCCTGATTTGCGAACACATCCAGCAGCTCCTGCTCGTTGGGGCCGAAGGGGGCGCTGGTTGCGCGGAACACCAGCAGCAGGCCAATTAGCTCGCCGCGCGACTCAAGCCGGAGGCCAAACGCGCCC
>CANNEJ010000256.1 GCA_947503585.1 Anaerolineales bacterium
TCCGTCCATACTGAAAGTGCCGGATACACAAGGCCGCCGGCGATGACCACGGAAGTGAGTGCGCCAAATGCGAGTCGGCCGATGGTGGACCGTACCCGCTGCATCCGCGACACTGCATACGCCGCCACAAGCGCCCACAGCAGCCACGCCTGATAGTAAAACTTAAAAATGGTGTTCAAACGCATGCCGAATGAGTCGCGCAAATAAACGAAATCCGGGATGAGTGTAAGTGCTGCACCAGCTGCCAGCAGCATGGCAACAAACGGCACACTGCTGCCGGCGCGCCGCGGGCTGCCAAAAGCCACCCCGCCGGCAACAGCCAGCATGGCGGCCAAGAGCCAATTCGTCCACGGGCTCTCTATGAAACGGCGCCGCAAGATCGCATTCCACATTTCAGCAGCTGGAACATCGCCAAGGAGTGCGCTGTAGGCGCTGGCAGCGGAGAGTTGCCCGGTGCGCATGGCGACAAAGGTGAGTAGCGCGCACAGGCCGGCCAACGCTGCAAGCGTTCCCGGCCCGGCCAACAGGGCTGTGCGCCAGTTGAGCCTGACGCCCATGGATTCCCAGAGCAGCCACAGGCCGGCCGGCACCAGTAACACACCAAACATTACGGTGAACTGGCTGAGGCGCGTTACGAATATTGGATTGGGAATAAGGCCGCCGGCTTGTGAGCGAAAGCCGGTATAGAAGGGCAAAAAGAATACTATACAGAGGATGATCGTGGTTAAGATCAAAGTGCCGTAGCGCTGCCAATTCCGGGAATCAGTTTGGCCGCTGGTTGCCAAGCCAATTACGCAAGCCATTGATGCCAGGGCAAGTGCCAGCGGGAAATCCCACGCGTTCATGAACGCGAGCCCGCCCAGCACAACTGCCAACAGTGCAGCTGGCACGGCGCCTGAAAACATGTGCACGGTCTGTTGGCGGGCATGCAAATACAACGCCAGTGCTGCGGAGACTGCTAGCAGCAAAAACGGCAAGCCAAGCACATGCGGGTGCAAATCTCCCAACAAGAACGAGAAGAACGGAAATTCATCAATTGGCTCGAGGTCAATCGGCGCGCCTGATAAATTGAGATCACGAATCACGCGCGATGCCTGCCACCACCACAGGTAGCGCGTCGGCATCCAGCCTGCGCCAGCCACCACAGGCTCCGCGATCCACTTGATGTTTAGCCAGCTCCAGAATGCGGCGCTACCCACACCGCCTTGGTGTAGCAGCTCGAGTAAACCGTTCAGGTTGCCGACGACAAGCAGCAGCACCGGCGCCAGTAGAACCGGCCCAATCCAAACCTTCACGGGCAGCAGCTGCTGGTTCGGCTGGTCTGCGGCGGCGGGCGTGTGATCAATCGCCACCAGGTTGTAGATCAAACCGGCTGATGCGGCGGCAGCCAGTGCAAAGACCAAGGCGAGCGCAAGGTTGAAGGCAACGCCAACAGTCACGCCGCTGGCGGCTGCCATCAAACCCACAATGATGTAGCCGAAGTAGTAGTAGCTGATGCCGTAACCAGCGAGCCATGGGTCTGGCGCCGGAAATGTTTGGTGGCGCATGATTGAGCTGAGAAATGCCAGTTCCATGGGTTTCTCGGTGGCCACAATCTCCGGATTGAGTGCGCGTAACGCGGCCATCAACATAAATGCGCCAAAGAAAATTGCCTCGCTGACAAGCACAACGCGCCAGTTAATTTTCACCCACGCCTGCATTTGTTGCTGGTGCGAAGCGCTGCGCACAAGGCTGGCAGCAGCGACGGCACCCGCAGCCACCAGCACGCTGCCAAAAGCTGCGCGCAAGAACCCGAACGACCCGAAAGTAAATATTAGAAAGCCAATCAGCAGCAGGCTAAAGGCTTTGCTGGCTGTGTAGCCCTTGTCGGGCAGTGCCCCCAATAATTTTGTGCAAAGCGGCCACGCGAGCCAGCCAGCCAGAACAGCAAGCAACCACCACACAAATACCGCCAGCACTTCCGACGCCATTGTTAGCCGGCTGCGAGTTTTTGCGCTTCGTACACAGTCGTCGTCGCGTTGCGGTAAGCGATTTTCAGGTAGCCGGTGCCAAGCATGCGCTCAAATTTCTGCAAACCTTCGTACGGGTAGTAAGCGCGCTCGTAGTCGCCGACAATCACATAACGCACGTCATAGCGGCTGATGAATTCAAGCGCAGTTGTTTCGATTGGTGATTTGAAGAATTCGTCGATCGCCTCCACCCGATCTGTAATTAAATTCGGTGGTCCCAAGCCACGCTGCTGGCGTTGATGCCAGTTCCAGCCTACTACGCCGGGCAGGCCTGTGTACATAGTAAAGCGCGAGCCCAGCTTGTACTCGCTTGTATGCGCTTCCACAATCACAGGCGAGCCAGCTGCGTTTTGCAGCAGCCAGCGCATTGCCAGGTAATCATCACGCAGGTTAATGTTCTGGTCGCGATCTTGGTACGTGGCATCGTTGAGAAAGTGCATGCCGTCTAGTGTGCGCGGCGCATTGGGGGCCATGCGATCGGTAACTTTTGCTAGGGTGGCTGAGGCGGTGTAGAAAGCGGCTGCCGCTACCAAGACTCCCAGGCCCGTGTGCAATACAAAGCGGTTTGCAGGGCGCCATGCGCTGCGCTGCGGCCACAGCCAGGCAAGCGCTGCGCCTGCTGTCACGCTCAACATAGTCCAGACTTGCAAGTAAAACTTGAAGACAGTGTTCATGCGGCTGATGTCGCCTTCCAGCACCAGCAGCTCAACCACGAGCGTTAGTAGCAGAGCGGCAATTACCACGCCAAATGCTACGCGCTTCGCAATGTCCACGCCGGCGCGCAGCCCGAGGGCCGTGCACCACCCCGCTAGCGGCAGCACCACCAGCGCCACTTGAATGCCACGCGCGAGCAGCGCAGCCATAGCAATGGCAGCGGTTGCGGCGCCGACTGCCAGCGAGAGCGCATCGGACGAGCCGGGGAATTCTGAGCGCAATGTGCTCTGCATCCAATCACGCGTCTCCGCCAGCAGCCATACAACCAAGATGAATAGAAACAAACCGTGTACCTTGATGTACGCGCCAAGTTCCGTTGCCGAACCCGTCCAAATCTCCGCCGTGCCGTACGATGAGGCGTACCACTGAAAAAATGGACGGAAGAATAGCAGTGCCAGCGCAGCCAACAGGAGTGCGCGGGCGGCGCCCACGAGTACTGCCCGCAGTGTTGGGCGCAGCACGGTGTGCATGTGCCCAATCCAGACTGCAAGCATGCCGAAG
>CANNEJ010000257.1 GCA_947503585.1 Anaerolineales bacterium
GCGCACGCGGCTGAGTTCGAGCGGCAGGCCAAAACCGTTGTTTTTGTTTCCATTGACGGAAGTGCTGCCGGCTTGGTGGCGGTGGCGGATGCAGCCAAAGCCGAGGCTCAGGCTGCGATTGCTGCGCTTCGTCACATGGATATTAGTGTCGTGATGCTGACCGGTGACAACGCCCGGACTGCGAACGCGCTGGCGCAGGAGCTGGGCGTGAATCGGGTGGTGGCGGAGGTGCTGCCAGCGCAAAAGCTGGAGGCCATCCGGGACCTGCAGGCGCTGCCGCAAGCTGCGCCGGTGGCAATGGTTGGCGATGGAATTAACGATGCGCCCGCGCTCTCGCAGGCGGATGTGGGTATGGCAATTGGTGCCGGCTCTGATGTGGCGCTGGAGGCCGGACACATTACTTTGATGAGCGGAGACTTGCGTGGCATTGGGCGGGCCATCCTGCTCTCACGCGCGACAATGCGTACCATCCGGCAAAACTTGTTTTGGGCATTTGCTTACAATACGATTCTAATTCCGGTCGCTGCCGCTGGATTGCTGCAACCGGTGCTCGCAGCTGCCGCAATGGCCTTTAGCTCGATATTTGTTGTTACAAACAGCCTGCGGCTCCGGCGCGTACGCCTTTCATAACGTGCAGGCGGCAAACCAGCGCTTGTGAGCTTGTATAATTCTGCGGTTATGGGGAACAAGCTTCAGCGGCGTGAATTTTTAAAGCTGGCTTCGCTGGCTGTAGTGGGCATTGCTGCTGCGCCGCTGGAACTACGGCCTCCGCTGCCCGTACTGGCGCAGGGAACCGGCGCGCGCTTTGGACGGGTTGTAGCTGACTTTGGGTTTGTGCGTGCGCGTCCCAATCAGAATGGGCGTATTACCGGCAAACTGCGGCTCGACGATGTGGTGCCAATCGTGCGGGATGTGGTTGGCACGGGCATGCGGCCCAGCAATCACATTTGGTTCGAGGTGCCCAATGGCTATGTTTATTCCACCACTATGCAAGTGGTGCGCAACGAACCGAATGAGCCGCTGCGCTCATTGCCGGCGGAGGGGCTGTACGGCGAGGTAACGGTGCCTTTTGCAGATGCGCGCAGTGAACCCAACGCCGGCGCTGCTACGCCGTATCGGGTTTATTACTCTGCGGTATTCCAGGTTCATGGTGTGCAACAAGCGCCTGACGGCAGCCCTTGGCTGCGGGTAAAGGACGATGCTGATGTCAAACTGTGGCTGCCCGCCCATATTTTGCGCCCGCTGACAGCAGCTGATATTGCGCCGATCGCACCGCATGCGGATGGAAAGTTGATTGTGGTGAACCTCGCCCACCAGTCACTGTCCGCTTTCGAGGGGGCGAACGAAGTATTTCGCTGCCTGGTTTCAACCGGCAAGCACTATGTGAAAGATGGGCAATGGGTGGAAGCTCAATCTACGCCGGTCATTACTGCGCCAATCTGGAGCAAGCGCCTGACCCGCCACATGCAGGGTGGTTCGGCCACTGCGGGTTGGGATATTCCTGGAGTGCCGTTTGTGTCTTTTTTTTCCAGCAATGGAGCGGCGGTGCATGGTGCGTTCTGGCATAACCATTTTGGCCAGCCGCGCACCGCTGGCTGTATAAACTGCTCGCCCGAGGCAGCGCGTTGGATTTTTAGGTGGACCTTGCCTGAGGTTGACTATATGCCAGGCTTTGCGAACTCGCCTTGGCCGGGCGGCACACGCATTCAAATTGAGCCCGGAGTGGCTTAGGCACCAACAAAATCGTTCGTTGGTGCGTTTGCCCGCGGGGGCGATTGGATCAAGGGTTCGGGGCGAACCACGCTGTGTATTTGGTTTTGGCGACGACTCGCATCTAGGCATACAATCTCACATATTGGGGAGTTCAGAAGCGCTGGCTGCGGATGTAGCCAGAGTTGGGAATTCAGCTGTGCGCCGCTTTTGCAAACCGCTCCAAAAATTGCCGCTGTGGAGATAACGAATTGGCCTCTGCAAATTTAACCTACGGACTCGCGCTTGTGGCGGGCATGGCGTCGTTCCTTTCGCCGTGTGTGCTTTCGCTGGTGCCGGTTTACATCACCTATCTCGGCGGGCGCGCCGTGACTGCCACTGGTGCCGAAATGGACAGCAATCGGGCGCAGACTTTTTTGCATGGCGTCGCCTTTGTGCTCGGCTTTAGTTTTGTTTTTGTAGCTTTGGGCGCGGCCGCCAGCGTGCTTGGCCAAGTGCTCTTTTCCATGCGTGATCTTTTGACAAAAGTCGGCGGCGTAGTGGTGATTGTGCTCGGCTTGCATACGATGGGTGTGCTGCGCATTCCGTTTTTATATCGTGACACACGCCGCCAATACGCACATGCCGCCGATGGCTTGAACTTCGCAACATCCGGGTTAATGGGGATGTTTTTTGCCGCGGGCTGGTCGCCTTGTCTCGGTCCAATACTCGGCGCGATTATGACGCTGGCGTTTTCGGCTGAGAGCGCGCAGCGCGGTACGCTGTTGTTGGTCGCCTATTCCGCCGGGCTGGGGCTGCCATTCTTAGCTGCGGCGCTGGCAGTCGGGCGTGTATCGCAGCTCATCCGGCGTATGGGGCGCTACATGCACTACATTGAGCTGGCCAACGGCGTGCTGCTGATTGTCATCGGTGGCCTGCTCTTTACGGGGGCACTTGGTCTGATCACCATTCAACTTTCGCAGGTACCATCCTTGCTGATGCTGCAGGAACAAATTGATAGTGGCTTGCTGAGTATTTGGAGCAGGCTGGGAGGTGGATAGTTCGTCCGCTTCCAGCGGCGCGTTGCGTGTGCTGCTGGCGGGCGGGTTTATTGTGGGTTTGCTGATGGCTGCTGCGCTGGCGGGTACTGACCAGTTCAATCGTTTGCGCACTGCGGCAAATTCAGCTCGTGAAGCTTCCAGCCTGCCTGTGGCAGCTGCCGGCCCGCTTGTGGGAGACCCAGCGCCGGACTTTGAGCTGGTCGAAGCCGGCACCGGCAACAAGCCGCGCCTGTCAGACTTTCGCGGACAGCCGGTGCTCGTAAACTTTTGGGCCACATGGTGCGCGCCCTGCCGTACAGAAATGCCTGCGCTCGAAAAAGCTGCCACAACCTATCGCAATGCCGGGCTTCAAGTCCTTGCTGTGAACTTTGGCGAGTCGCAACCAGCGGTACTTGCCTTTGCCGGCGAGCTGGGCCTCCAACTTCCGTTGCTTCTCGATTCCGACGGCGCCGTGCAGGCAAGCTATCGT
>CANNEJ010000258.1 GCA_947503585.1 Anaerolineales bacterium
CGGCGATGGCACTGCACACGAAATCGTCAACGGCTTGATGACCGTGCCTGCTGCGCAGCGCCCCGCGCTCGGCCTGCTGCCGCTGGGCTCCGGCAATGACCTTGCCTTTAACTGCGGCCTGTTGGAAACACCCCCAGCCGCATTGCAGCGCGCACTGTACGGCACCCCCGCTGCGCTGGACGCAGCCTTGATTGAGGATGACGCCGGCCGCAGCCGCCATTACGCAAATGTGGCCGGCATGCTCTTTGATGCAGCCGCACTGATGCACGCACTGCGGGTCAAATACCTGCGCGGTACGCTCATTTATCTGGTGGCAGTAGTGCGCACCATTATGCAAAACCACTTTCCTACGCGCGTGGAGCTTATTATGGACGGCGAGGTGAGCAGGCATTCACTGCTGATGCTTACGCTGGCAAATGGCGCGCGCGAAGGCGGCGGCTTCATATGTGCTCCGCAGGCGCTGCCCGATGACGGCTGGCTGGATTATGTGTCCGTGAACGAAATCTCACGCCTGCAAATGCTGCGCCTGCTGCCGGAATTTTTGCGCGGCACGCAGGAGCGCTTCGACAGCGTGCAGTTCAAGCGCGGACGCACATTTGAAATAAGTGCGGACCGCGCCATACCGGTGCATTTGGATGGCGAGCTGTGGGCGGACTACACGGCCAACGTGCGCCGCTTGCGCGTCACGCTGCTGCCGGGCGCACTGCGCCTGATGCGCTGACGCGCCGCGTGTGCCATGCCGTGCTCCTGTTGCGCGCCGTCCAGCATAAATGATTTAGACTGCACCTTCGATGCCGCAAGTGCCGCCAAAGAGGCCAAGCGCTTCCTCAAACGCGGTGCTGTGCGCCGCACGCTGCGGCTGATCCGCCCGCTGCTGGCGCTGCCCACGCCGCTGGCCAGCGTGCTGGATATTGGCTGCGGGGCCGGCGCGGCGCACCACGAGCTGCTGCGGCGCGGAGCGGCGATGCTGGCGGTGGGAGTTGATGTTAGTGCCGGCTACATCACGGCCGCAGCAAGTAACTCCCATCTGCTTGGGCTGCGCGAGCAAACCATGTATCACCAGCTTGATTTTGCACTGCATGCAGCGCAATTTGAACCGGCTGCGGCTGTAATCATGGATCGTGTGATCTGTTGTTACCCGGACCTTGGCCAATTGCTGGGGGCAGCGGCTGAGCGCAGTACGCGCTTCCTCGCGCTCAGCTTTCCACGCAACAATTGGTGGGTGCGGCGGATCGGCAGAGCGATCAACAGTGTTTCAGTAGTCGGCCGCAGTAGTTACCGGTTTTTTATCCACCCGGAGCCCGAAGTGCTGCGGGTTGTGCGCGCCGCCGGCTTGTTGCCCGTAGAATCGTGCACTTTTGGGGCCTGGCACCTTGTAACTTTTGCGCGGCCGGCCGCCCCGGCCGCCGTCCCGCCTTTGCAAAGTTCGTGATTCGGGTGTAAATTAATAATGATGGACAAGCAGGTAGTCGCGTCGTTCTTATCTGAAGCCCGCACCCGCACAGCGTTTTTAGACACGCTGTTTGCGCGCTTGGGTTTTCCATCTCCGCCGCGCACGGTGCCGGCGCCAACGCCGGACTATATTCAGCGCGGATTTCTACCATTCAAGATTACGCGGCCCGAGGAAAAAATAGCGGGAACCTATGATGATGCCCCGAGTCGGGTCACCGCCAAGTTTGAAATTCCGGATCGGCGCGAACGGGCCGGTGCACTTGGCAGCTTGCCGCCTACTGCTAGCGGGCGCCCGCTGTATGTATCAGACAGCGTAGAGAAGAGTCCGGAAGCCATCTCCCTAAACCCGCGGGCGCAATTCGCAGCCCCGGATGCGCCGCGCCCCGCAGCGATTGCCGGCAATGTGCCCAACCCCGGCATCGTGCTGGACAAGTTCGCTTAATCCACCGCGCCGCACAATTTACAACGGCCCCTAAATCACGGGGCTTATAATCGCGTGCGTGCAAATTCGCCTCGGCGCTGGCGGCCAGCTGCAGCGCCGCCGCAAGCAATTAGTACGCTGGCTGGCCGGTCTTGCGGCGCTGGCGGTGCTGGTTTTAACAGCTGGCGTGTCGCAAGCCAGCCCCGTTACATCCTTGCGACTGTATTGGCAGTGGGATAAGCTGCGCGGTGCAACGCGCGATTTTTTATTTCGCAGCTCCGATACTTTGCCGCGCGCCGCCGACCAGCCCGCCGTCGCTACACCCGCAGTGATCGACGCCCCGGCGCGCGCGTCTTACGAAGCAGCGGCCGCCACCAAGCCGGCAGCCGCCAGCAGCGCCCCAACCGCTGCACCAGCGCCAACGCCCATCATCTACAACGTCATCTCGCCGCCTGCCGCTTTCAAAATCTCAGGCTTCCAGCACGAATTCGAAAAGCCGAACAATTGCGGACCGGCCACGCTCGCCATTTTGCTGCGCTACTGGAAGTGGAAGGGCGACCAGGAAAAAATTGCCGCAGTGCTAAAGCCACAGATCCGCGACCGCAACGTACGCTGGGACGAGCTGGTGCAGTACGTGCGCACCCATGCCGGCTGGTTAAACTCGCTCTTCCGGGTGGGCGGCAGCTATGAAACGCTGCAGTTGTTTGTGGCTAACGGCTATCCGCTGATTATTGAAACAGGCTACGAGCTGGAGGTTGGCTGGGTGGGGCATTACCTGCTGGTGACGGGCTATGACGCCAACGAAGGTACGGTGATTGTGCAGGATGTAACCGGCGGCCCCAACCGCACAATGCAGATTGCGGCGGTGGACAAGCTCTGGCAGCAGTTCAACCGCTTGTATATTGTGGTCTATCCGGTGGCAGACGCCGGCAAGATTATGCAGCTACTGGGACCGGACGCGGACTTGGACAACAACCGCGCCCGCGCGCTTGAGCAGGCAGCTGCTGACCGGACCGCAGATAGCGCGAACGCCTTTGCATGGTTCACGCACGGATCCAACCTTAATTACTTTGAGCGCTACACCGAAGCTGCCGCCGACTTTGATAAGGCGCGCGAGCTGGGCCTGCCCTGGCGCATGTTGTTCTACCAGTTTGGCCCGTATGCAGCGTACTTCAATGTTGGCCGGTATCAGGATGTGATTGACCTTGCAACGGCCACGCTAAACGCCCGCCCGGAGCTGGAGGAATCCTATGTCTGGCGCGGCTGGGCGTGGTACATGCTTGGCAAGCGCACGCAGGCAATCACTGACTTTCGGGCTGCACTTGCCATCAACCCCAACTTTAC
>CANNEJ010000259.1 GCA_947503585.1 Anaerolineales bacterium
GCCGAACGCCCGGCCAGCCCCACGCCTCCGCAAGCGGTGACATTGGCGCCGCGCCCAACTGCTGCGGCAACCGCAACGAGCGCATCCATTTCTACAGTAACAAATCTTGATGACGCCGCGCAGGCAGTCATCAGAGTGGTGCCAGTTGGGTCAATTCGGGACCCGGATAGTAATGAAGATTGGGTCAATGCTGGTTGGCATGGCAGCGGCTTCTTTATTGATGCAAATGGAACTGCCGTCACCAATAACCATGTGGTAACTGGTGCCGGCCTTATAAACGTATTTGTGCCCGGCGAGGCTGAGCCCCGCAATGCGCGTGTGCTGGGCGTTTCCGAATGCAACGACTTGGCGCTGATTGATGTCGATGGCGAGGGATTTCCATTTTTGCAATGGAGTGAGCGCGAGCCTTCCCGTAACTTGGAGGTACATTCCTTGGGGTATCCGGAGGAGGCCGTCCGCGTTGTGCATACGACGGGAGAGGTTGTAGAGCTTGAATCTTCTGTTGATACTTATTGGGCGTACGTGAAGCAGGCGATTGTGCATAGCGCTGAGACCCACCCGGGTAGCTCCGGCGGCCCATTAGTTGATGCAGCCGGCCGGGTTGTGGGCATCAATTATGCCGGTAATGATGAAAAAGCTGAGAACCTGGCAATCGCCGGTGAAACGATGCGGAAGTTGGTGTCCGAGCTTGAGAAGGGCAATGACCGGCATTCGATCGGCGTGAATGCGCAGGCTGTTAGCCGCGCTGGTATGGCGCCTGTGTTTGTTTCGTCAGTGGCAACGGGTTCGGCAGCGCAGCAGGTTGGAATACAGCCCGGCGATTTAATTGTGTCGCTCGAAAACATTGTTTTTACCGGCGAAAATTCAATTTACCCAACGTTGCGGGATTATTGCGATGTGCTGCGCAGCCACGATACCAACATAGACAAGTTGGCGGTAACTGTTTTCCGAGCTGACACAGGCGCAAAATTGTCCGGCCAGATAAATGGTGATCCGCTAAAGCTGGACAACTGATGGCTGGCTTCGAAGGCACCACGCTTGCGAACAGGTACGAAGTTCAATTGTTATTGGGCGAGGGTGCAATGGCGCGGGTGTACCGCGCCTATGACACGCAGCGCAAGTGTGATGTGGCGATTAAGTTGTTGCGCGCTGACTACGCAGAGGATCATGCCTTCGAGCAGCGCTTTCGGGTGGAAGCCCGAACCCTAGAGCGTCTTGCGCACCACAGTGTGGTGCGTTACTACGGCCTGGAGCGCGACGGTCGGTCGCTGTTCATGGTTATGGAGTATGTAGCGGGTGAAACGTTGCGCACCGAAATGTTTTCCCAGGCTGCAGGTTTGTCCGGCAAGCGCATACTAGAAATTCTGCAGCCGCTGGCTGCGGCGCTGGACTTTGCGCATGCGAGCGGTGTGCTCCATCGCGACTTAAAGCCGGCCAACGTTTTGCTGGCGGCCGACGGGCGGGTGTTCCTTTCGGATTTTGGGGTCGCGCGCATGATGGACGCGTCCACAGTGACTACTTTTGTTGTGGGCACTCCGGCGTATATGTCTCCTGAACAGTGCGCCAGCAAAGAGTTGACGGCTGCATCCGATATTTACTCGTTGGCGGTGATGGCTTTCGAAATGCTGTGTGGCCGGCGCCCGTTTGTGGGTGAAACGGCCGGGCTGCCGCCGGGCTCGCTGCCGGATTTGGTGCGCATGGAGCATCTTAGTGCCACGCCGCCGGCGGTGCGGAGCTTTAGGAATGCACTGCCGGCCGGGCTGGATGCGGTGTTTGCAAAGAGCCTCTCAAAGGTGCCGGCTGAGCGTCCCGCATCTGCCGCCGCACTCGTTGAAAGCCTGGCACGCCTTATAAAAACTGTGCCCGGCTCGGCAACGGTGCAACTCCCGGTTGCAGCGCAGGCTGTGCAATTGAATCCGGTGCCTCTGTTGCGCGCCATATCTCCCGGCCAAGCCACACCGGACTTTGTCGGCTCGTTGGCGGCCAGTGGCAGTGGTTTCTTTGCACAGTCCGTGGTGCATTTGGATGGCGGGGCACTTCCGACAAAATTTGTGTCTGCCACAAAGGTTATCGCAGAGGTAAGGGTACGTAAAAATGCTGCAGTTGGATCGCGTTCAGTGACCGTAGTGAACCCGAAGCCGGGCGGGGGCACCTCAAACCGGATGCTCCTTATTGTAGAGGATGCGCCGGAAGTTACGCGGCTTAATTGGTTAATAGTTTTCGGCTTGCTTGCTGTTGGCGCTATCATGGTGTTAGGGCTGAGCTTTAGCACAAACCTAAGTGGGGAGGCGAGTGTGTTAGCACCGACTGCGGCACCTGTCAGCTCGACTGAGCAACCTCTGCCGGTGACACGGTTTCCACCCGCGCCGACAGCTGTTCCCGCCATTGACAAACCATCCACTGCGGTGCCCCCCACGCCGCTAATCCCGAAGCGGATCGATCCAACTGCCACGAGTGCGCCGGCCGTTTCAGTGGCTACAACTGCGCCAGCCGATGAGGTGCAGCAGTATCCCACTGCGCTGCCAACGCCAGTGACTGTGGTGGGACCCGCGGTGGTGACATGTAAGAACGCGGGTGAGTGGACTGGCTGCGGTGGTAAGTCTGAGCTGGGTCTGTGCGCTGCGAACGAGGTGGGTCAATGCACTGACAAATTAATATATAAATGTGTTCTAGACACAAAATGCAATGGTGTTGCTGCACCCCAGGTTGCGGCATCGGCTGCGATTGCGCCTGGCCCGCTGCCAAGTTCTGGAGCTGCGGCGCGCACTTGTTCAAACAAAGGGGAGTGGACTGCGTGTGGCGGCAAAGTCGAGCTGGGAATTTGCGCGCCCAAAGAGGTGGGCCATTGCACGGATCAGAATGTATATGAGTGCGTGGTCGATGCAAAGTGCAGCGTTCCGTCCACTTCCTCAGGTGCTGTGGCCGCCAGCGTATCACCACCCACGATTATTTCCTGCACGCCTAATGGCGGCAAGGTAAATATCAGTGGCGTGAGTGCATGGTGGATTGAGTCCCGGTATTGGGCCGGGACTTTCAGACGGGCCGGCAATGGAAATACCGGCGCGTATATGTGGTCCGATGAACGGGCAATTTACAATGCGCTGGACGGGTCGGGGCCTTACGAATGGTGCCGGGGTGTGAATTGGAAGTAACAGGCGTGTTCAGCAACTGTAGGTATTCTTGAGGTAAAGGGGACTAAATGTGTTGTG
>CANNEJ010000260.1 GCA_947503585.1 Anaerolineales bacterium
ACGCATTCCCGCGCAGCAAACCCAGCCAGGCAAGTGCCGCCATAACCAGCACTGCCTGCCCGGCCGCCAGTCCGTCCACTCCGTCCATAAAGTTGTAAGCGTTGGAAACACCCGCCAGCCACAGCACAAGCAGCAACGCCCGCCACAGCGGCAGCAGAGTGCCGGTTGCGGCCAGAAAAGCAACCGCAGCCGCGAGCTGCACAGCCAGCCGCAGCACAGCCGGCAGGCCGCGCCAGTCATCGTACAGGCTAACCGCTGCCAGCAGCCAGCTGGTAGCCCACCACGCTGCAATACCGCTTGGCAGGGCGCCGGTAACCAGCAGCTCCGCTGCAGCAAATACAAGCGGCGCCACAATTACAAACACCACACCCGCCGCGCGCGGCACGGGAACAGAGTGCGAACTGCGTGCGTTGGGCACATCCAGCAAACTGGTGCGCTGCGCCCACACGCAAAAAGCCGCCACGCCGGCAGCCGTCATCAGCGCAGCTGCCACAAACGCTGCCAGCACTACGACCACCAAATGCACCACCAGCGATTTTCAAGCGGCAACGCACACCACGGCAGTTGCGCGCCAAACAACATGATTAAGTTGGCAGCGAACAATCCTAACAACAGGCCGCCCACCAGCCGGCGATGCCACAACGGCGGGCACAGGTTAAACAATCCCAATACCAGCAGCCCAGTTACAGCTGGCAGCGCCGGCAGCAAAAAGCGCGCCGTTGCATAGAAAAATGGCTGCGCAAGATTTGGAAAAATATCAATCCGCAACACCACGGCTGCAAGGCTGGAGAGCACAAAGAACGCCAGCAATGCAATCGCGCCCTGCTGCCGGCCACGCTCCACTTTGAAAAACCATGTGCTACGCACCAACCCGCGCCCAATGCCAGTGAGCGCAAGCCATACCAGTAGCGCGATGCAGCCAATCACAAAGGGCGGCAGGCCCGGGTAATCTCCCGCAAACGCGCCCCACAGCGTTGCGAAGATTGCGCGCAAGCCGATGAAGTACGCAGGCATTGTCCGCTCTAGGTCTAGCAAGCTATACAGGCGGCGATTTAAACCGCGATCTGAAAATCCAGTGAACATGGGCCATCCCACACCGCCATCCGGATTGTCCACCAGATTGATAAATGACAGCCCGCCCCAGGTGCCATTGTGGTGGCGCCCATCTGCAAACAGCGGCATGGTGCCGGCCGGGAACTGGCCCTGCACAACCACTACTCCGGAATAACTCACGGTTCCGAGCGCGGGGATCACTCCACTTGCACGCAACGGCGTCCGAGACACCTGCACAGACCATTTCGGCAGATTGTCGCGCGCCAGAATTGGCATGAACACCAGTCCGCGGATGGGTTGCACCGTACCAAAGTCCCACTCCAGCCAGCTGTTGCCGTCAGCCGTCGTCCCACTTGCCACAAGTTCCGCCGGCATTCCAACACTGCGCGCAGCATCACCATAAACCGGAAAGACCTCTAACGCTTCAATTTTGGCCGCAGGGTCAGGCTGCTGCACTACGCGCACATTCCGCACGCGCGTATTACTCATAAATGCAATGCTGTTTGATACCGCTGTACTGCCCGGCAGGGTTACCCGCAAATCTTGCGCGGCTTGATCGATCTGCACTGCATAGGATCCAAACTGCCATTCGCCACTTGCAATGAACGCAGTTCTTTGGGCATCTTCAGTGCTGAGCAGCGGAAGATGAACCGATTGCCCGGCCGGTGCACGCACCCACGCTCCAACGGTCGCCCACTCCCCACGCAACTCACTTACGCGCACAGGTGCTATGTATTGGAAAGGCGCGCGGTCACCAAGCAGCGGATCCACCCGAATGGCGCTCAGCACCGGTCCGCCGTTGGCCCGCTCGCGCAGCGGCAGCGTAATATCATCATGCGGAATTGCGGAAGGGTAGTACCAGTATGCGGCGCGGCAGCAAACCACTGGCAGCGCCTGGACGCCCAGTCCCGCCGCAGCAACAAGCACCGCAGCAAACCCAACTTGCAATTCCCAAGGCAGGCGCGGCAGGTTGCGCCATAATCCACGGACAATTGGCGGTACGCCGAAGAAAAATGCGCCGGCCAGCAGCGCCGCCCACACGGTCTGCTTGGCCACCAGCGCCATGAATACCGCCAGCACCAACAAATAAATGCGCAGCCGGTTCCATCCTTGCGCCCAGCCCCACGCTGCGCAGGCCAGCAGCACACTCATCACCACGATGGCGCCGGCATCAGTGCTCAGGGTTACCATAAAAATTACAAATGACGGCATGAGCACGGTAGTAGCCGTGGCGGCCAACGCCAGCAGCCGGGGGCCAAACAACCAGCGGTTGGTCGCATAGATTACCGGTATGAGTGCGATGCCAAATAGCAGCAGAAACAGACGCGCAGCCAAGAAGCGCGCGACCAGCGTGGTGCCGGCCGGCAGCAACATTTGCGGCACACCATAAACAAAGTAGAGATCACTCAGCCACCACGCACTGCGCGAATAACGCTCATAGGCGCGGGCTTCCGCATCCACACTAATATCCGGCCGCGTGATCAGCGCCTGCAATTGATAATCGTAAATTTGAAGCGGCGCCCAGCCCAGGGCGCGCATCATGTAGCGCGCCGCCCCCACCGTGCGCGCGAAGTGGCGTGTCTCGTCCACAAATGCACCGGTGCGATCGCCGATCGGCACAGTGAGCGCCTGCAGCGTGCCCAGCGCCGCCAGCGCCACGGCCAACGCCAGCAAAAACCAGCGCGTGCGCACGCGGCTAGCGGCCGCGGAAACCAAGCATCACCCCAAATGTGCGAAATAGAATTACAAGGTCAAGCAATGGTCCGCGCTGCTTGATGTAGTACAAGTCATACTGCAGCTTCTTCTCGGAATCCTCGACCGAAGCGCCATAGCCAAAATTGATTTGCGCCCAGCCGGTGAGCCCGGGTTTCACACGCAGGCGCAAGCGGTACAAGGGAATTTGCTGCTCAAGCTCGGATACAAATTCAGGACGCTCCGGGCGCGGACCCACGAGTGCCATCTCACCGCGCAATACGTTCCAGAATTGCGGAAACTCATCCAGGCGCGTGCGCCGCAGAAACCGGCCCACGCGCGTTACGCGCGGATCGCGCAGCTCAGCCCAGCGCGGCGCACCATCACTCTCAGCGCCAACACGCATAGTGCGAAACTTAAAGATCGTGAACAAGCGCCCCGCCTGCCCAAT
>CANNEJ010000261.1 GCA_947503585.1 Anaerolineales bacterium
GCCAGTGGTGGAGATTGGATCCAACGACGGCATTCTGCTGGCAAAGCTGGCTGCCCATGCGCCGGCAGTGGGCATCGAGCCGTCCGGCAATGTGGCGGCTGCCGCGCGCGCCCGCGGCCTCGATGTGATTTGCGAATTCTTTGAGCCGGGGCTGGCGGCGCGCCTGCGGGCTGAGCGCGGCGCTGCGCAGCTGGTGGTGGGTGCCAATGTGCTGTGCCACATTCCGGACCTCAATGCGCTGGCGCGCAGCCTGGATGTGCTGCTGGATTCAAACGGCATCTTTATTTTTGAAGACCCCTACCTGCTTGAGATCATCACGCAGCTTGCGTATGACCAAATTTACGACGAACACTATTTTTATTTCAGCGTGCACTCGCTTAGCCGCTTGTTTGCGGCGCACGGGCTGCGCATCTTTCGGGTGGAGGCGCTGCCGGTGCATGGCGGCTCGATGCGCGTGTATGGCTGCCGTGCCGGGGCGCAGCGCGCCACGGAGCCGGGCGTGCAAGCGCAGCTGGCGCTTGAGCAACAGCATGGCCTGCACCAGCTGCAAACCTATGTGGATTTCGCCGAGCGCGTGCGCCAGTCACGCGCGGCGCTTTACACAATGCTGTATGACCTGAAGCAAAGCGGCCGGCGCATTGCCGGTTACGCAGCTTCATCCAAGGGTACAGTCGTGCTGAACTATTGCGGCATCGGCCCGCAGCTGCTGGACTACATTTGCGACAATACGCCCGGCAAGCAGGGTTTGTATGCGCCGGGCACGCACATCCCGGTGCTGCCAATCGAGCACTTTGCCGCGGACCGCCCGGACTTTGCCTTTGTGCTGGCGTGGAATCACATGCGCGAGATCATGGCCAAAGAGCAGGCGTTCACTGCGGCGGGTGGCCGGTTCATCACCCACATACCCAGCGCAGCAATTGTGTGAGCGCGGCAGCCATGGATTACGCGGCGCTTGCCGGCCGGCGCGTGCTGGTGACGGGCGGGTTGGGTTTCATTGGCAGCAACCTGGTACTGGCTGCAGTGCGGGCCAAGGCGCAGGTTACGGTGCTTACCCGCTCGCTTGCCAAGCTGGCCAACATTGCGCCGGTGGCGGACGCGGTGCAGGTGCGGCAGGCGGACCTGAGTGCACCCGTGCCGGCAGCCGCCGCGTTTGCGGAAAGTGTTGGCGGGCAGGATTTCATTTTTCATTTGAGCGCGCAGACGAGCCATATCGACTCGATGCTCCAGCCGCAGGCCGATTTGCTGGCCAACTGCGGAGCCACACTGGCGCTGCTGGAAAGCTGTCGCCAGCTGGCACCGCAGGCCGCGCTTGTGATGGCGGGCACGGTGACGCAAGCCGGGCTGGTGGCGGCGCTGCCCGCAGCAGAGGGCCCGCCCGACTGGCCGCTGTCGATTTATGATGCACACAAATTATTGTGCGAGAAGTATCTTTTTGTTTATCATCGCAACTACGGGCTGAAGACCACGACGCTGCGGCTGGCCAATGTTTTTGGCGAGCGCCAGCTGCCCGGCAATCCGCACCGCGGCATATTGAACTATATGGCGCACCGCGCGCTGCACGGCCTGCCGCTTACCATTTACGAGCCCGGTGATTTTGTGCGTGATTACTCGCATGTGGACAACGTGGTGGATGCGCTGCTGCTGGCGGCGCTCTCGCCGCGCACGGCCGGCGAGAGCTACGTTTGCGGCTCCGGCACAGGCTTGCGTTTTGACGAAATGATTGCGTGCGTCGTGCAGGCTGTGCGCGCGGAGACCGGCATCGCTGCCGAAGTGCAGCGCGTGCCATTTCCGGCAGCGGAGCGCACAATTGATGCCGGCGACTTCATCGCCGACAGCCGCAAGCTGCGCGCCCACACCGGCTGGCAGCCGCGCGTGGATTTTGCCGAAGGCTTGCGGCGCACCATCCGCTTCTACGCCACGCTTGCTGCGGAGCCCGTGCATGCCGGCTAACACCAGCGGATTTGCGGGCCGGCGGGTATTGGTGACTGGCGGCCTCGGTTTTATTGGCAGCAACCTTGTGCATGCACTGGCCGCGGCAGGCGCAAGCGTGCTGGTACTTGATTCGCTGGATCCGCGCTCCGGCGGGCAGGTGGGCAATGTGGATGCGCTGCCGCAAGTGCAGGTGGTGCCGGCAGATGTGTGCCAGTTTGAATCGGTGCTGACGCACATGCCGGGAGTGGAATATTTATTTCACTGCGCGGCGCACAGCTCGCACCCGTACTCGATGCGGGATCCGCAGCGCGATATTGAAGTGAACTGCGTTGGCACCATCAACGTACTAGAGGGGCTGCGGCGCTTCTGCCCGGCCGCGCACATGGTGTACGTGGGCACCAGCACACAGGTTGGGCCGATGCGCACGAACCCGATTGACGAGCTGCATCCGCTGGCGCCCATGGATATTTACTCCGCCAACAAGGCGGCGGCCGAGCACTACTGCCGCATTTATGCCGGAGCCTATAAGTTGGGCGTGAACGTGGTCCGCCTGCCGAATGTTTTTGGCCCGCGCGCCAATATTCATAATCCCGATTTTGGTTTTATCAATTACTTTGTGGGGCGGGCGCTGCAAAATGAGGCGCTTACAATGTACGGCAACGGGGCGCAATTGCGCAGCGTCTTGTACGTGGCGGATGCGGTCTCGGCGCTGCTGGCGGCGGCGCTGGCGCCGGCCACCGGCCAGGTCTGGTTTGCCGCTAATGCGCAGTCAATAAGTGTGCGCGCGCTGGCAGAGCGCATCGTAGCCGTCTTTGGCAGCGGCCGCGTGGAGCAGGTGGAGTGGCCCGCAGCGCGCGAGCGCATTGATGTGGGCGATGTGGTTATCGACAGCACCAAGCTGCGCAGTGAGCTGGGCTGGCAGCCGCACTATGCGCTCGATGCCGGCCTGGCTGCCACCGCTGCTTTCTTCCGGCAGCCCTAGACCGCCATGCATGTCTTGGTCACCGGTGGGCTCGGGCACATCGGATCGCAGCTCATCCGCGATCTGGCCGCTGCCAACACGGTGCGGCAGGTTACGGTTTACGATGACCTCTCCACGCAGCGCTATGGCGCCTTGTTTAATTTGCCGCCTGCGGTGGCGTATCGCTTTGTGGACGGAAATATTCTGGATGCGGCCTGCCTCGCCTCTGCGCTCGCTGGTGTTGATGCGGTTGTGCATTTGGCTGCGATCACCAACGCCGAGGGCAGCTTTGAAATTTCCGG
>CANNEJ010000262.1 GCA_947503585.1 Anaerolineales bacterium
CGCGGCTAGTTCGCGGCCGCTGCCCGCAGCCGCGCTAAGGGCGCGCAGCCGCGGCAACATGCAGTTTGCGCCGGTTTCGGGCGTGAACTCGCGCGCAATCCAGGCGCGCGCAGCCTGGCCGCGGCCGGCTGCAGCGCTGCGATTCTCAAACACTTCGCGCATGATGCGCGTCAAATGCTCCACGGACGGCTCCGCCCAGTTGAAGCCTTTGTATTGGATGGTGTTTTCGTTTTCATTCCAGCCGGCCGTGCTCACCGGCGCCAGCTTGTAGTCCAGCAGGTAACTTACATCTGCGTTCATAAAGTCCAGCTGGCCGCCAAAGTTTGTGGCAATTGTGGGCAGGCCGGCAGCCATGGCTTCCATGCAAGGGATCGCCCAGCCTTCGCCGCGCGACGGCAGCACAAACGCGTTCGCGGCGGCGTACAGACGGGGCAGGTCTTTCGTCGGCAGATCCTCGTTGAGCACAATGCACTGCGGCAGGCGGCCTGTGTCGAAGCCGTGCGCGCGCGCAAATTCTTGAATGCGTGCGTGCAATGCGGCGTTGCTGTGGCTGTCGTATGCGCGCAGCACCAGGCACACATCGTCTGCCGCCGAGAACGCCGAAAAGAATGCGCGCAGCAGCACGTCCCAGCCCTTGCGGTGCGCCCACTCAAAAACGGACAGGAATGTAAAGCCGCGCTGGCCCGCAATTGGCAGCGGCTCAAGCAGCGCGCGATTGTACAGGCTGGCATCGATGCCCGGGCGCATTGCAAACACCCGTTGCGGGTCATGGCCGGAGCGCACGAGTGCATCGCGCACAAACGTGCTCACCGTCCAGGTTTCATCCATCGCCCCGCACGCCGCCACCCAGTCGGCTGGCGCGCCGTCCACTTCCGTGGCCACAAATCCCACGTAGGCGTTGTAGCCCGGGTTGCGCTGGCGCAGCTTTGGAAACACCGCCTCGCCACGGTTGGAGACAGGCACATTGTGCACAACAAAGACGCCCTTGCGCACCGGCCGGCGCTCCAGCGTGCGCCACGCGTTCAGCTCGCCGGCGCTCAGCTGGTTGATATAAAAAGTGTTCGCAGTGAGATCCACCGCGCGCACGGGTACGCCGGCATTATGCAAACTGGTGATATCGCTGCGCCCGCGCCACGCATAGCCGCCGAAATGAAAAATGGCTGATTGAAATGTGACCGGCAAATCTTTGAGGAGCGTGGTAACCGCGGCGCTGCGATGGGCGCGGCGAACGGGCTGCGCGCTGAGGGCTTGCAGCCTGGCACCGATAGCGGCAGCCACGCGCGGCGGCCCCCAATGCTGCACCAAATCGGCACGGCCGCGCGCGCCAATCTCGCGCGCGTGCTGCGGGTTGGCTGCCAGCCCTTGCATCAGATGCGCCAAATGCGCAGCAGATGGATTGGCCCAGCGGTGCCCGCGGAAGTGCGGGTTGTGGTGCAGAAACTCCGGGTCGTCCATTTCCACCAGCCCGTCAATGTCCAGCAGCAGGCTGTTGGCGTCGGTCATGAATTCGGTTGAGCCGCCCCAGCGTGTGGCAATGCACGGCACGCCCATTGCCATCGCTTCCATGTAGGGCAGGCCCCAGCCTTCGCCGCGCGTAGGCAGTACAAATGCGTCCGCGGCAGCAAACAGCGCCGGCATCTGGTCCGCGCGCAGGTAGCTGTCCAGCAAGATGATGGTGGGGTCGCGGCCCTCTTTCCAGTTCAGCTCGCGCAGCAATTGCATCAATGGCGCGCGTGCGGACTGGCCGTCGCCGCTGTACACGCGCAGCGTGAGTGATACGTCATCTTGCGCCTGAAACGCGCGGCGGTAGCCGTTGAGCAGCACATCCACGCCCTTGCGGACGCTCCACTGGAACACGCTCAGGAAGTTGAAAGTGCGCCGGTTGGGAATGGGCAGGGGGCTGGTATTGCCCGGCTGAAACACGCTCAGGTCAATTGCCTCTGGAACTATCTGAAGCTTTTCCGGCGCCACGCCCACGCGCATAAATGTTTCTTGCGCAAAGCGCGAAGGCACCCAGACCTCGTCCATTGCGTTGCATGCATGCACCCACGCGGCGGGCAGGTTGTTCGTCTCGAACTTTGTGGCGCCCACGTAAGCGTGCAGGTTGGGGTGCCGTTCGCGAAACGCGCGAAACACATCAAAGGTGGTGCCGGGCCGGATGGGCTGCTCGTAGCACACGCCAATCCCGTTTGTGAAATCGGCTTGCGTCAGTTTTTGCAGCAGCTGTTTGTCGGCCGGCTTCAAGCCTTCGCATTCATCCGAGTGCAGGTCGCTGGGCAGCAGGCGGATTGGGGTTCCGCTGCGCGCCAGCCCCAGCACGGCCGTGCGGCATGCCGTGGCATAGCCGGTGTAATCAAAGATGGGCGACTCCCAAATGACCGGCAGGTGGCCGGCTGCTGCCGCCGGCGCGTCGGGCTTTGCCGTGGTCGCGGACTGCATGCGCTAGTTCGGCAGGCACACCAGCTGGGTGAGGGTCTCGCCGGGGGCGGGCTGGTACTCAAACTGCTGGTTGGAGCCGCGCAGGTAGTCGGCCATATCCAGGACGCGGTAGTTGTAGCTGCGCAGTTGGGCCAGATACTCGGCCGGGTCGGACTCGTTCATGGTGCGCAGGCAGTAGGGGTTGAACTCAGCCAACAGTACGGGGCGGTCGCGCTGCAAGATGCGCTGCATGCCGCGCAGCGCATGCGGCTCGGCGCCTTCAATGTCAATTTTCACCAGCCCGATGCGCTTGTCGGCTGGCACGGCCTCATCCACCGCCACTTGTGGCACGCTAATCCCCACCATGCCGGTGGTGATGGCAGCGCCCGCGTGGCTGGGCGTAAACATGTGGCCCATGTTGCCGAACGGATTGGGGTTGGAGAAGATGGTGATGCTGCCGCTGGCTGCGTGGCACGCTGCCGGATGCAGCTGCACCGAAGCCTGCAGCTGGTTCTCTGCGCAGTTGCGCTCCAGCAGCGCAAACGCGGAAGGGAAGGGCTCAAACGCGTGCACGCTGCCGCCCGCCGGGCCAACCGCAGCCGCCATCAAAACTGTAAATAAGCCAATGTTGGCGCCCACGTCCACACAGTGCATGCCGGGTTTGAGCAGTCCAGCCAGGGCTCCCAACACCTCCGGCTCGTAGCGCCCCAGCGCAATTTGCAAGCCCACCGTGCGATCCTTCAAATAAAA
>CANNEJ010000263.1 GCA_947503585.1 Anaerolineales bacterium
GCGGTGTGGGCACCCTGCAGCACCAGCGCGCCGCCAGCCCCCTGCGTAATAAACAGCAGCCGGCCGGCCCGCACCCGCGCTGCACCTGCGCTGCCAAAAATGATGCCGGCCTCGTTCGCATTCATAAAGAAGATGTCCGCAGCAGCCAGCAGCGCGCGCACGGTCTCAGTTTCGTTGGTTGCTACACGCGCATAGGTGCCAACCGAAATACGCGCGGCGCCGCCGGCGCGGCACGCCTGTAAAAACTCCAGCTGGCGCTGCGCGCTGCTGAGTGCGGCAATATGAATACAGCTGTAAATGGAAAGATCTGCCGGCAAGTGCGCCGGGTTGAGCAGTGCCTCTGCGCCCCAGCTGGCGTTTACCAGTGTGGCGCGACCGCCGCCGTGGTGGGCAATTTCAAAATGCGGCAGCTCACTTGCTGGCACCAGCGGACCCAGCCACGTGATGCGCTGCGCTGCGGGCTGCAATGCTTCGGGAATTTCTGTGGGGCGCGGTGCCAGCATGCTCACGCGCGCGCCGCTGCAGCTTGCAGCCACGGCGGTGTACATGCCGGCGCCGCCCGCGGCTTGCTCGGTGCGCCCCGCAAAATGCAGCACGTCCAGAGACGCGCCGCCAATCACCAGCAGGTGCGTCACTGCAGCAGCGCGGCAACGCGCGCACAAATGCGCTCGGCCACCAGCGCCTTGCTTTGCAGCGGCAGTTCCTCCACGCCGCCGTGCGCATCCAGCAGCGTCACGCGGTTTGTATCCGTGCCAAAGCCCGCGCCGGGTTCGCTGATGTTGTTGGCCGCCACCAGCTGCAGTTGTTTGTTGCGCAGTTTGGCGGCCGCATTTTCCAGCAAGTTTTCACTCTCTGCGGCAAAGCCCACCAGCACGCGCGGCCAGCCGCCTTGTGCGCGCTGCGCCACAACTGCGGCAAGCACATCCGGGTTGGGCTCCAGCGCCAGCGCGGTTGCAGTGGCACTGCGCTTAAGTTTTTGCGGCGCAGTATTTTGCGGCCGGTAATCAGAGACGGCTGCGGCCATCAAAAGCGCATCGGCTGTGGCAGCAGCCTGCAACACGGCACTCTGCATTTGCTGCCCGCTTTGCACATCAACGCGCAACGCACCCACTGGAGTTTCCAGCGCACTCGGTCCGCTAATCAACGTTACCTGCGCGCCAAGATCCAGGGCGGCCTGCGCCAGGGCAAAGCCCTGCTTGCCGGTGGAGCGGTTGGTAAGCAGGCGCACGGGGTCAATGGCTTCATGCGTGCCGCCAGCGGTGACCACAATCTGGCGCCCGGCCAGCACACCGCCGGCACCAAGCGCAAGGCGGATGTGACCCAGTAGTTGCGCTGGCTCAAGCATGCGCCCCAGGCCGGTCTGGCCGCTGGCCATGCGGCCGGCGGCGGGGCCGGCGCAGCGCGTGCCGCGCTGCAGCAGCGTTTGCAGGTTGGCTTGCACGGCCGGGTGCAGCCACATGCCGCCATCCATTGCCGGTGCCAGCAGCAATGCGCAGCGCGCTGCCAGAGCCGAGATGGTGAGCAGATTGTCGGCGCGGCCATGCGCCAGCTTGGCCAGCGTGTCTGCGCTGCAAGGCGCCACCACCAGCAGCGCAGCGCCTTCTGCCAGCGCAATGTGCTGCACATGCGCATCCGCCGCCCACAAATCTGTGTACACGCGCCGGCCGGTTACCGACTCAAAGCTGAGCGCGGTAATGAAGCGCGCGGCCGACTCTGTGAGGATCACATCCACCAGCGCCCCGGCCTGCGTGAGCTTGCTCGCCAGATCCGGCGCCTTGTACGCAGCAATGCTGCCGGTTACCCCCAGCAGTACGCGCTGGTTGTGCAGCACGCTGATCATGAACGGCCGCCGTAAAAGAGCGTCACTGGTTCAACTCCCAGATGATGCGCAGTCCGTCGAGTGTGAGCCATGGCGCAACAATGTCAATCACGGCGGTTTCGCGCGCCAGCACTTCGGCCAGCCCGCCGGTGGCTATCACCTTCATGTCCGCCCCCAGCTCGGCGCGGAAGCGCGCCACCATGCCTTCCACCAAACCCACGTAACCATAAAGCAATCCGGACTGGATAGAGTGCACGGTGTTGCTGCCAATCGCGGCGGGCGGGCGCGCAAGTTCCACGCGCGGCAGTTTGGCAGCGCGCTGAAAGAGCGCGTCGGCAGCAATCTCAATGCCGGGTGCAATCGCGCCGCCCAGGTAATCGCCGCTGGCAGAGATGGCGTCGAAGGTGGTGGCCGTGCCAAAATCCACCACGCAAGCCGGGCCGCCGTACAGCGCCTGCACTGCGGCTGCATCCACCACGCGGTCTGCGCCCACCTGGCGCGGGTCGTCATAGCGCACGCGCACACCGGTGCGCACGCCGGCATCCACCACCAGTGGCGTACAGTGCAGGTAGTGCTGGCAGGCGCGCAAGAAGGTGCCGGTCAGCGGCGGCACAACCGAAGCCAGCGCCACGCCGGTGATGTGCTGCGGAGTGTGGCCGGCGTGCTGCAAAAATCCCACCAGCTGCAAGCCGTACTCGTCCGCAGTGCGCTCGCGCGCTGTGGCCACGCGCCAGCGCGCGCCGGGCTCAGCGCCTGTGTACACGCCGGCCGTGATGTTGGTGTTGCCGATATCGAGGGTTAGCAGCATATAGAAATACTCGCGGTGAAACTGCAGCTGCAGTGCAGGGGCGCTGCCAGACAGCCGGCGGCTGCCGTTGGGCGGGCAGAGGATATTGAATTCATGATGGCCGTCTCGCTCGCAAAGGATGCCAGCGGCTGCAGACAGTATAAGCGCGGGTGCGCGCGGCGGTCAACCGGCGGCTGCACGCCGCCTAAAGTTTTGCGGTTACCTTGCTAATGTAGCGGAAGCCTTCAGTCACATGGTGCGCGGTAGTAAGGCTATCCACATAAATCTGCGCTGCCACAGTGTCGATGATGGGCAGCAGAAACTCATCAAACGGCGCGGCGCCGGGCAGGGGCTGGCCGGGCGCAAATGCTTCGCCGCCTTGCACCAGCAGCACGCGGCAACCATAGCCGTGCAGGTCAGTGGCAAGGCGCGCGGTCATGGCCTGGTACTCGTTGGGCGCCGCAAACAGTACCGCCCCCATGCGGGTGTCCGCGCTTTCAACGGGCCCGTGGCGGAACGAGCCGACGCTGTGC
>CANNEJ010000264.1 GCA_947503585.1 Anaerolineales bacterium
AAATCTGGAGGACTGCGGCGGACGAGTTCACTCAACCTTGCCACGATCACCCACTCCGGAGCAGCCAGCTGCTCTCCATTCATCGCCAGCGGTGGTGAGCGCGCCGGTGCGATTAGCGGTGCAGTTGTTCGCTCGCCTACATGTTCCAGGATCTGCCGCACCGTCGCCGGCTCTGTGATGAACCCAACCACGTGCACCCGCCCGCCGCACCGGCTGCACTGGAGCGCAAGCACCCCGTAGATGCGCGCCAGCAACGCCGCCCACATATAGCGCGCTCCCTGTCCCGGCCGCGTGGCGCCGGCAACTTCGCGTACCGGCTTTGGCCGGGGTGCCTTGCTCCCCGCCGGCAGCCTCCGGCCGGCCTGCGCCGTCACCTGCGCCCGCCACGGCGAGTTCGGCGCCAGTACCCCAAAGTAGCGGTGCCGATGCTTACGCGGCGGCGGTATCAACGCCGCTATTCGATCCAGAAACTCGCTGGCGCTCAGCCGCAGTTCTATACTTCTTTGCTGCCCGCGCCTGTGCCCCGCCAACGCCGCCCATGGCAGCCGGTAGCGCACTTGCGCCCCGCCCCCAGCCCATACCAGGCGCTCACCGGCAAACATCGGGCGCGCACAATACCGCAACAGCCGCTCCCGCCCGGCTCGATCCGGCGCGGCAACCCGCACGCCCGCATGCACTGAAAAACCGCCACTATGACCCCACCCCTGCATTTCCGCCACCGTCTCGCTACTCAGTATCCCGCGCCGCTCAAACAACTCCAGCACCCGCTGCCGCACTAACGCCTGCACCCGCTCCGCACAAGCTTCATCCACCTGCGCCCCGCGAAACTCCAGCCCCCACCGCCCCTGCGCCACCACCCCATCCAGCACGCACAGGTGCAGATGCACATGCGCATTCAGCGCCGCCCCGAAGCGGTGTACAAATAACACCCCGCCGCTCCGCGCTGCCGGCGCCGTGCTTGTGCTCGCGCCCGCTGTGGCACGCTGCACTTCCCGCATCACAATGCCTGCCACCCGATTCAGGCAGCCCGCATCGATGTTCAGAAAGTAGCGCACTCGCTTCGGAAATACCACCACCCACTGCCGCACTGCCACTGCCGGAAACACATGCTCCACCATGTGCGCGGCCGTCTCCACCATTCGCCGTGTGTTGCAGCTCGCACACACCCCGCGCCCCTTGCACGAATACGCTACCAAAAAGTCCTGGCCGCACTTCTCACAGCGTGCCCGCGCAAACCCGTGCGCCAGAATGCCACACTCCAAAAACTTCCGCAGGTCCCGCTCGACGTACGCCGGTACCGGATGCACACTCAAATCTGAGCCTGGATCCAGCCCACCCACCCGCCGCTGCGCCAGCCACGTCTCCAAATTCTGCCGCACCACCTGGTATGCCGCAGTCCGCTCTGGCCGCCGGCGTTGATATACCGCGGCGCGCTTAGCTCCGCAACTCCGGACGGCGATCGCCCCCGGCATGCCCGCGGCGCTGCTCATAATCAGGGCGCTAACTGAAATTCCAACAGCCGGGCGCGATCCTCAGAAACCACAACCGTCTCCGCTGCGACGGTAGCGCGCACCTGGGTCAACGGCGAGTACATACCCATCCAAACTGCATAGCTGCCCGCTATCAGGTTCGCTGCGCTAATCTGCACGTGATCCACCACTACCTCGCCGGGCGACCACACCGGCGGCGGGTAGGCATGGGCAGTTATCGCCTGGTCCATTTGCCCGAGCAACTCGTCATCGTTGCCAAGTGGTGTGAGGTGGAAGAAAGCCGTCCAATCCTCCGCTGCTGGGCGTACGCCTCGCCACCACCATGTCAGCTGCACCGGCTGGCTGGCAGTCGGCAAGGCGTCAACCCGGTAGCCAATCAGCTCCAGCTCAGCGCCAAGCACAATCTTCACCGGAACAGCGTCAGCCGGCAGCTCTACAGCCGGCCGCGGCACCTTAACCGGCCCAAAAAGAATTCGATCGCCGTTGACCGTTTTATCTGCGGCAACCGTTGGCACGCGCTCAAAATCGTACGGTAGATATATTCCCAGCTCAAAACTGTAAGCTCCGGGCAGCAAGCTGGCGGGGATATCCAGTATGGTGCTGCTTATTATTGTTTCTCCCGGCTGCCACTCATAGGTGCGGTAAGCATGCTCCAGCGGGTAAGCATTCACCCCCGCAACAGACTGGCCGGCGCGATCCAAAAGATGGACGAACATAATAAAGTCATCCACCACTGGATGCTGCACTGTCCAGTGCAAATTCACCTCAAAGGGTGTGCCCGGCGCAAGCAGCGCGCGGCTATAGCTGACGGCCTTGAGGCAGATGCCATTCTGGAAGCAGGCAGACTGCGGCAGCAGCGCTGCCGGCGCGAGCCGCTGTAGCAGTTGCTGCGCATCGATCCGGCCAACGTGGCCCAAGCGCACGTTATCGTCAATGCCTTTGCCAAAAATCAGACTGCTGTCATCCAACACTGGAAACAAAGCCGTCAGGTCCATGCGTGGCGGCAAAATATAGGCTGTAGCGCCTTCAAACAGCACCCATTGCGCCGGGTTGCCGCGCCACGGCTGCTCGTCATCTTCCAGCGGCAGCACAAGCCTGACCGCACCCTGCCGCAGCACCGGCAGCAGCGCGCCATCCGCATCCACTGCACTGCGCACTTGCAGCGCCCGCTTGGATGTCAGGTACTTGATCACCGAGTCGGCATAGTTGGACAGTGGCAATATATAGCTTTGCCCATCGTTGACAATTAACTCTGCCACACCCGAGTCCACCCGCCGCAGCTGAGTATTGCCGCCCCAGTGCATGCGGCCCAAATTCTGCTCGGCGCCAAAGAACTCCGTTACTTGCGTTTGGACGGTGACACCCAGCGCGGCGCAGAGCAGCACCACTGCCAGCCGCTTTAGATCGCGCCATTGGCTCAGCCAATCCAGTACTGCGCCGATACCCAATCCGGCCAGCGCCGCCACAAATGGGAAGGCACCGACAATGCGGGTCTCGTGCGGCCAGTCGCGGTCGCCAGCCAACAGATCCGGCAAAACCATCACAGCCATGCCACACAGCAGCAGCGCCGGAAGCCGCCGGCGAAAGTAAATCAAGCTGACCACCAAGCCCGCCAGAAAGCCATAGAAAAACAAAG
>CANNEJ010000265.1 GCA_947503585.1 Anaerolineales bacterium
ATGGCGGTTGCTTGCTGCGCGGTTTGCTGTGTGCAGCGCGCCAGGTCCTGCGTGGCATTCGCAGTGCGTTCGGGCAGTTCGCGGGCTTCACGCGCCAGCGCCAAAGCTGCGCCGCTTTGGGCGATGCCAACTACAACCATGCCATCGGCTGTGTACAGTTCGCCGCTGACGGCGACGGCTGCGGCGCCGGATGGCAGGCGCAGGCTGGCGGCAGCAGCGCCGGCTGCGTCGCGGCAGAGCAGCACGCGCCCCAGCAGCAGGTCTACCGCGGGCCGGTATTGCGGGTCGCAAGTTACAACGCGCGCAGCCCAGTCAATTGTGCCATCGGCTGCGGGCAGCTCCAGTGGGGCGGGCGGGCGCAGGGCCTGCAGTGGCAGCAGCGTGGCGCGTCCGCCGGCATTTTGCAAGAGTTGTGCGGATTGCTGAACGGCAGCTGCATCGGCCACAATCGCAGCGTGCAGCGCACTGCTGAGCGCGGCGGTTATGGCTGTGTCGTATTCGGCCGGCACCTGCAGCACATCTATTAGATCGGTGAGGTAGGCGGGCAGGGCGCCGCTGGCTGCAGCGCGGCGCAGGCGTGCGCGGCCGGAGGCCAGCTCATCGGCGGGCGCGGTTTCCTGGCGCAGCACTTCGGAGCGCGCCAGCAGGCGTTCGCGCCGGGCAACAAGCTCGGCGCCCTGCGCGCGCAGGGCTGCCAGTTGCTGCTCCGCGGCCTGCACACTTTGCTCGGCCGCATCTGCCGCTGCTTCGGCGGCACTGCGTGTGGCTGCGGCTGCCTGCAGCTCGTTGCTGTCCGCACTGGCAGCTTGCTCCTGCTCGGCGGCCTGCGTCGATGTTGTTTGCAGCTCAAGCTGGCGCGCCTCAATTTCTGCGCGCAGCGCATTCCGGCGCTCACTGCGATTGCGCTGCTCCGCAGAAGAGCCGGCTTGCTCGCGGCTGGTGTTGTTGGCTTGCTGGCGCACGGCTTCAAGCTGTTGTTCCAGGGTGGTGCGCTGCGCGCCGCGTTCGCCCTGGGCGGCGCGCAATGCTTCAAGGCGCTGCTCCGCCGTTGTGCGTTGCGCTGCCAGCGCTTGCAGCGCAGTTTCTGCAGCCTGCAGTGTGCCGGTCTGCGCCGCCAGGGCTGCATCCAGCCCGATCAGCTCGGCCTGTAGAGCCTGTGCCTGCTGCGCGGTATTGCGCGCGCGTTCTTCGCTCACCGCGAGCTGCAGCATGTGCTGTTCCACTTCGCTATGCTGGTGGGCGGCTTCGCGGTGCCAGGAGTTGATCTGCGCACGCTGTGCCCCGATTGCGGCCCGCAATGCGCTCAAGTCCGTGTCGCGCGCGGTCTGGGTGCTGCGCCGGTCGGCCACAATTTTTGATACGCTCGCGGCGCGCAATTGCGCGGCCGCAGTGGTGGCCTGCGCTGCCTGCCAGTGGAAGCCGTACCAGCTGCGCAGTGATGCGCGGAATGCAGTTGTCACATTTTGCAATTCGCTGGCGCGCTGTGCCTGGCGTTCCAGGGCGCGCAGGCGCGGCCGGATCTCCGCCAAAATATCCTGCAGGCGCTCCGTGTTGTGCGCAGTCTGTTCCAGCTTGCGCAGTGCGTCCTCGCGTTTTTGTTTGTACACGCCAATGCCGGCCGCTTCTTCAAACAGCGCGCGCCGTTCTTCGGCTTTGAGCGAGAGCGCCGTGTCCACCAGCCCCTGGCCCACCACGGTGTAGGTGCGCTGCGCAAGGCCGACTTTGCCGAGCAATTCGGTGATGTCGCGCAGGCGCGTCTTGTGGCTGTTTAGGATGTACTCATTCTGCCCGTCGCGGTAGGCGCGGCGCTGCAGCGAGACCTCGCTGAATTCAATGGGCAGCCACTGGTCAGCGTTGTCGAAAATGACGTTGGCGCTGGCCATGCTCGAGCGCGGGCGCAGCGCCGACCCACTAAAAATCATGTCTTCGGTTTTACGGCCGCGCAGCAGCGAGAAGGATTGTTCGCCCAGCACCCAGCGCAGGCTGTCGGCGATATTGCTCTTGCCTGACCCGTTGGGGCCGATGATGCAGGTGATATTGCCGAATTCAAATTCAGTGCGCCCGGCAAAGGTTTTGTACCCCTGCAACTCCAAGCGCAATAAGCGGCGGGGCATGGCTTATGCCTCAGGCAGCCAGCAGCTGCTGCAATGTGGGCAGGTCGGCGGGGGTGCCGACTGCATAGCGCGCTGCGGCGCTGTCAATGCGTTTGAGCAGCCCGCATAGCACCGTGTGCGGACCCAGCTCCACAAAATGTTTTACGCCGGCTGCCAGCAGCGCCTGCATGCTTTCGGTCCAGCGCACCACCGCCGTGAGCTGTGTTTGCAGCTCGGCCCGCACGGCGGCGGCATCGCGCATGGGTGCAGCGCTGGCGTTGGCAATTACCGGCATTTGCGGAGCCTGCACGGGCGTGGCATCCACAATTGCAGCGTACTCCGCCTGCACAGACGCCATGAGCGGCGAATGGGCCGCAACAGATATTTTGATGGGTAGCACGCGTTTGAAGCCCGCAGCGCGCAGCAGCTGCGTTGCATGCTCCAGCGCCGCCAGATGCCCGGACATTACCACCTGTCCCGGGCAGTTGTCGTTTGCCAGCGCGACAGGCTGGCCGCTTTCAGCAGTGGCCTGGGCGCAGATGGCCCGCACCACTGCGGCTGATGCCCCCACCACGGCAGCCATGCTGCCGGGCTGGCGTTCGCCGGCAAGCTGCATCAAGCGGCCGCGCTCACACACCAGCTGCAGGCCATCCGCAAACTTCAAGGCGCCAGCCGCGGACAGAGCGGTTATCTCTCCCAGAGAATGGCCGGCGGCAAAAGCCGGCTGCCAGCTGGCAGCCTGCTCGCGCAGCGCTGCCAGCGCAGCGAGGCTGCACACGTACAGCGCGGGCTGCGTGTTTTGGGTTGCGTTTAATTTGGCCGCGGGTCCATCCCAGCACAGGCGGGAAAGCGGCCAGCGCAGCAGGTCGTCTGCGGCTGCAAACACATCCCGTGCAGCCGGAGAGCCCTGCGCCAGCTCCGCACCCATGCCCACGTATTGCGAGCCCTGGCCGGGAAACATTATTGCGATGGTATTGCGGGAGAACGCATTCATAAAAAGAGGCCGTGTAAGTACGGCCTCTGCACTGTT
>CANNEJ010000266.1 GCA_947503585.1 Anaerolineales bacterium
GTATTCCAAGCCGGCTTCCGCAACCACCCGCGGGGCCCTCAGCGGCCGGGTAGCTTGGGGCGTGGTGCGCAGCGCGCTGTCTAAGAAATCAAGCAGTTGCGCCCAAGCTGCCCCGGGTGCGCCGCCGGCTTCGATGGCCGCCACATCGGTGATGAAGGCGTGTGGCTGGTCCGGATAGATTGTTATTGTATTTGGGATGCCGGCCGTGATGAGGGCGGTTTCAAATGCTCCGACTTCGGCGAGTGGAATGGATGTGTCTGCACCTCCAAATACACCGAGCAGTGGGCCGGGCAGCGATTTCAATTCGTCAGCGTCTGAGATGGGGGATCCGTAAAAAATGGCGGTCGCTGCCAGCTTCGGGTTCCACAGGCTGTAGCGCAGTGAGGTTGCGCCGCCAAAACAAAAGCCGATCACGGCCACGCGCGCGGGGTTCACTTCCGGCTGCTGCTCAAGCCAGGCATAAACTGCATCAAGGTCTGTGTTGCGCTGCGCTTGTGGCGTCGTGAGGGTTTGGTAGATGGCACAACGACGACGTAGCCGGCGCGGGCCAAGAGGTCTGCCTTATCGCGCATTTCGATGTTCAAGCCCCAGAACTCATGGATCATAATCACGGTGGGATGCGGACCGGCACCGGCTGGGCGCGCCACGTACGCGCGCACCGCACTGCCGCCGGTGCTAGCCATACTGGCATTGCTGATGCTGTCCAAGCGCCGCGTTCCTATCCAGCCGTCAACAAAAATTGATGCCGCGATGAATGTCACCAGCCCAAGCACCGACAGGAAAGTGACCAGAGCAATTTTGCGAATTATTTTCATAGTTGGTAAATGTGTGAGCTCCGGATTATATCGATTTCTATGCAAGACTGGTGGAGATTGGCGGCTAGAGGCTGCCCTTTAGCCCGCGCGTGTCCCTCCGGCAGCCGCAATTTGTCCGCCGTTATACGATTGCGTGAAGTTCTGGCAGGAGGCGTCGGGAGAGGTTGGTTTGGAGCAGATTCTTGGGGTCGCAGCGCTGTTTAAGTGCCAGTAAAGTCTTGAGGGAGTCTGCACCCAGGCTTGCGTGCGCATTGGCCGGATGCAAGGCGCTGTCCTTTGCAAAATAGAATCGGCCTTGCGCGGCCACTACGATTTGATCCAGCTGTGCGAGCAGCGCGGCAAGTCGTGTGCGGGTGCGCACGCGCGCTGAAAAATCTAGCGCGAGTGAATAGCCGTCTGGACAATAAGAAACTGCATATTGGGCGTCAGGCTGGTGGCGTTTGAGGACCGCGAGCGTGGGCAGCAGGCGCGCGTTGTGACAGGCTTGCAGCAGCTGCCGGTACGCAGCTAGCGCGTTCTCTTTTGGTATAAAACTTTGGTGCTGGATCAGTCCGCCCGGCCGGTAGGCGCGCTTCCAGTCTGGCACGTAATCAAGCAGGAAGTTGAAGCCCGCCAGTGATTGCAGATAGGTGCGACCGTGCTGCAGGCGGGCCGATACATATTTGAGCGCATTCAAAAGCCGCAAGCCGGGCGCGTTGTTTGCCAGGCGCAGGCCCAGCCACGCATACTGCGCAGGGAACACACCGAAGAGACGCGCAGGCAAATCCTGGTGCTGCAGCAATAGGGAGTGCGCGTGGGCCGCAGTATTTGGCGGATTGTAGTAGCTTGCCGCGTGAATTTGGCCGCGGCCCAAGCCAGTGCCGCCTGCCGCAGCATCAATCCAGCCCACCACGTAGTCGCTTGAGTTCTTGTGCTCATCGAGCAGCTGCAGCATTGCCGGTAAATGTGGCGCGGCCAGCGCTGTTACTGAGACGAGCCCGGTATTGATGCGCTTCAGCTGCAGGCGCAGCGCAGTGATGCATCCCAGCATTCCAAAGCTGCCGGGGATGGCATGAAACAAGTCTGAATTCTCTGTGCGACTGCAGCGCACAATGTTACCGGCCGGCAGCACCGCAGTAAATTCCAAAATGTGCTCTGCAAAATTTCCCGCCCGCCAGTTATTCTTGCCATGAATGTTCATAGCTGCACAGCCGCCGACGGTGGTGTACATTGTGCCCGAAACCACCGGCGGCCACCAGCCGTCACTAATGCAGTGGCGCCACAGCTGCGCCAGCGTGACACCGGGCTCCAACTCCACCACGCCGTTTGCCGCCGACCAGTGGGTGATGCGGTTCATTTGCGAGAGGCAAACCACAATCTGCTCTGAGTTGAGAGCCGCGTCGCCGTAGCTTTGGCCGGCGCCGCGCAGCGCAATGCTGATGCCGGTGCGCTGTGCGAGCGCAAACGCAGCTTGCAATTCGGCAGCAGTTGTGGGCTGGTGCACATAGCTGCGGGCGCGCATGTTCTCGCCCCACGCGTGCAGCATTTGCAGCGCCGCGCTGTTCAACGCCAGCGTCATAAATTTAGGCGGCGAAAAATAACAGAGGGTAGATGCTGCAGCACAAGCCCGGCTGCGGCCCAGTGGCCTGGTACATAAACCACCTGCCGCTTGTGGCGGATTGCGCGCCAGATGAGCTGGGCTGCCAACTCCGGGGTGGCAGGCCGAACGACGCGGTCGGCGTTGGCCAGCATGGCGGTTTGCACCTGCCATAGCTTGATGGTGGTGACTGTGACCCCATGCCGCGTAAGGCGGTTGCGCATGCCTTCGAGGTAGGTGTGCAGGCCGGCTTTGGAGGCGGAGTAGGCGGGGATGCCGCGCCGGCCGCGGTCGCCGGCGATGCTGCCGATGCCCACGATTTGGCCGGATCCGGCGCTTTGCATGCGCGGGCCAATTTCGTTTAGCCACGCCACCGCTCCCAGCAGGTTGGTTTGGAGCATTTCCAAATCCGCAGCTGTGTCACTTGTTGCCGGATTGTTGGGGTACATTACGCCAGCACAATAAACAAAGAGGTCGAGGCCGCCAATTTGCGCGCAAACACTGCGGCAGACTTCCGGGACGCTTGCGCCGTTGTGCACATTATGCGCATAGGCAATCGCCGTTTCAGCTCGGACTAGATTCAGCTCATTTGCAAGGTCTTGCAGCTCGGGCAGGCGCCGGCCTAGCACCGCCACCACGTAGCCTTGTTTGTGCAGCTCGCGTGCAAGCGCAGCGCCCACGCCGGAAGAGGCGCCAACAATAACTGAACGGGGCATGGG
>CANNEJ010000267.1 GCA_947503585.1 Anaerolineales bacterium
CTTGCCTCCAGTTCGTGCAGCAGGCCAGCCAGCGCTGCGGGCGCCACTGCCATTAGGAGGCCGCCCGATGTCTGCGGGTCAAAAAGCAATTGCTGCTGCCACGGCGCGAGCCCCGCGCCGCCATCCAGCCACTGGCTGTAAAAGTTAGTGTTGCGCGTGGTGCCGTCGGGAAATATTTGTGCGCGCGCATACTCCGGCGCGCCATCCAACCACGGCAGCGCCGCCCAGCGCAGGTTGAAGCCGGTGCCGGACTGGGCAGCCATCTCGCGCGCGTGCCCAATCAAGCCAAAGCCGGTAATGTCTGTCGCTGCATGCAGCGCGCCCGCCAGGTTTCGCCCGGCCAGCATTGCCCGGCGATTCAAACTCGCCATCACGGCCACGCAGGCGGCCACATGCGCTGCGCTCGCGGCGCCGTGCTTGAGCGCGGTGGTGATGGTGCCGCTGCCCAGCGGCTTTGTGAGCACCAGTTCATCGCCGGGCTGCGCCCCACCTTTGGTCCATATTTTTTTAGGGTGTGCCAGGCCAATTACCACCAGGCCAAACTTGGGCTCGCTGTCCGCAACCGAGTGGCCGCCGGCAAGCACCGCGCCGGCTTCACGCACCTTTTCGGCGCCACCGCGCAGGATTTCCGCCAGCAACTCGCCAGGCTGGTCGCTCGGCCAACACAGCAGGTTTAGCGCAAAAAGCGCATCGCCGCCCATCGCATAAATATCTGAGAGCGCATTTGCAGCGGCCACCGCGCCAAAGTCAAACGCGTCGTCCACCACCGGCGGAAAGAAGTCCGCAGTGGCTATCACGGCGCGTTCTTCATCTATTTGGTAAACCGCAGCATCATCCGGTTGCGCAATGCCGGCCAGCAACTGCGGAAAATCCGCAGCGCCAAAAATCTTTGAGAGCGAACCTACAACCTCCCCGAGCACGCGGGGATCCAGTTTGGACGCTCAGCCCGCGCAGGTAGCCAGCGTGGTGAGGCGGATGCTCTTGCCGTCGTTGAGCTGCGAGTCAGGGCTGGCGCCGGGCATTTAGCTGGCTTCCAAATCAGGCCGCGGGCTGCAGCGTAGGAGTGCCGCCTTCATCCATGTCAGTCTCAAGTCCGGATACTTTATCCGTTTGCCAGGCAGGCGCGCGCTCAATATCGATATCGCCAAATGGCTCCGGCTGCGTGGCATGCACCATGTGGCGCCGCACCAGCTCCAGTACCGCCAAAAATGTAGCCACAACTTCCGCCCGCGGCTGTCCCGCGCGCAGAAGATTAAAAAACTTGGTACTCAGAGAATTACCTAAAATGCGGGCAATATGGGCGATCTTGTCCCTCACCAAAAAGCGCGGTCGGGGCAGAACGCTGGTCACCGCCTGCTGATCCGCGCGCGGCTGGGTGAGTACGCGCACCATTGCGCGCAGCAAATCGGCGGGGCTTAGCTTGGACAAGTCGAGGCGCGGCTCCACCTTCGGTGGCTTGGCCATGCGCACAAAAGTCTGGCGCCCGGCCTGCTGGCATTCAAGCAAAAATGCGCTGGCATCTTTGAAGCGTTTGTATTCACGCAGTTGGCGCGCAAGTTCCTCGGCCGGATCCAGCTCCTCCGGCTGCCGGACAGGCGGGCGCGGCAGCAGTGCCTCACTCTTAATCAGCAGCAGCCGCGCCGCAATAAGTAAGAACTCTGCGAGGTCCGCAATCTGGCGCTGCTCCAGCTGGCGCACATATGCCAGATACTGGTCGGTCACTTGCGCCAGCGCCACGCGGGTTATATCCAGTTCTTCGCGCTCAATAAGATGAAGCAGCAGGTCCATTGGGCCGGAAAACACCGGCAGGGCAACCGAATAGTGATTGGGGAACATAATGGCGTTCGAAGCATAACACGCAACGCTCAAAATAACGCGGAAAACTTGACGCTGCCCGCGCGCTGTGCTATTCTTCTGAAGCGCAGAAGAAGTGCGCGTAACCCGTTGCGGGGTGGAGCAGTGGTCAGCTCGTCGGGCTCATAACCCGAAGGTCGCAGGTTCGAATCCTGCCCCCGCTACCTTGCAGCAGTCAGTAGTGTGCAACCCGCCCTACTGACTGGTTGTTTATGGCCTGCGCAGTCGCTCGGCGGGGTAGCTCAGTGGCAGAGCAGGGGACTCATAAGCCCTTGGTCGAGAGTTCGACTCTCTCCCCCGCCACTTTGCTTCATTACGAAGGCTCCCGCACAACATTTGAAAAATTGGATGCGCGCTGCTCACCGGAGCACCGTGGAAGATGTAGTGCCCGCACCCGAAGCACCCCGACCGCAAGCAGCAGCCGACATGCCGGCCCGCTGCCAGTCTCACAAGACCAAAGGAAGCCGGGCGCCGAGCCCTGAGGCAACAAACCGCCGCGAAACATCCGGCAGAATTTGCGTGAACTGTACGTTTGATCGCGGCCATTATTTAGCCGACCTTTATGGGCAGGCCGGCCCGCACAACGTAGATTTGTGCGGAGGATCATTGCCCGATGCCGCCCACCCCGCAAACCCGCTGGCGCTCACAAGCACAAGCCGGCCTTGATGCTGGCGATCCGCTGGCCGCAATTCGCAGCCTGCTTGATTATTTAGGGACGATCCCCGAAGACACCGCTGCGCTGGTACTTTTAGGAGACTGCTACCTCGCCAGTGGCGCCGGTGCCTGTGCGCATGCCAGCTACCTGCTTGCGCAGCGGCTGGGAGCACAAGTCGGCGCCCGTTTGCGCGTGGCCGAAATGTCCGCAGAGAACAGCGCCCCCGAAAACTTGCTGCGAGACTCCGGCCTGCCGCACAGTGCCCGCACCCTGTTTCAACGCATTTGCCCGATTGCGGAGGCTGGCACTGACCACAAGCCGCAGCCGCTTACCGCTGAACAAGCGCAACATGTTATGCAGCGTGTGCTGCAAGGCCCCGACCCGTCTGGCGCGGTGCGCACGCGCTACGCGGATGTTTTGCGCTCTTTGCAGCCGCTCTTGGAGCTGGCAGCCAGCCGCGCCGTCACAGAGGGCACGCCCGGCAGAGCCTTTACTTTGCGGGCGCTCGCTCAGGAGTTGTCGGCCCCCGCTTAGACCACGCCGAAAATACCACTTTCTCCCCATTAATTAAATTTTGCCGCCCAC
>CANNEJ010000268.1 GCA_947503585.1 Anaerolineales bacterium
TCACTACAATGCTGGCCAGATCATGGCCATGGTTGAATCTGCGCGACTCCGCGGAGGTGCCAATATAAATATTCAAGCCATCAGCCCCCGCAGCAATCGCAGCCTCCACATCCTGCGGATGGCAGCGCACATGCGCCACCAAAAAGGTGTAGCCCTTTTGCGTGATGAGCGCATCCCGCACAGCCTGCAGCGCGGCCCAGTCAGCGCGTTCGCGGGCACTAACCGCCGGGGAGAACAACTCCACAAATTTCACGCCGTAAAGAATGAGCGCCCGCAGAATTTCCTCTTTGTCCTCCCGCGAGAAAAAGTAGCGCTGATGGTCATGCAGGAGCGAGGTCTGCTGCCCCTCGCGCAGCGTGGTGTCAATGATTTCCAGCGCGCGTGGATTGTAAGCGGTGAAGTAATTCATGCCGGTAATAAATAAAAAAGCCTCTCACTTGGAGAGGCCTTCGGGTTGCGTAATTGCAAGGGGCTTTGGCTTGCCGCGCCCCTACGTTAAACAACTGAAGGCCCTTACGGGTTGCTTCAACTGCTTCGAGCACTTAACAATCGAGAACGAACACAGCGCCAGCAGGTCGCTGCCCAATGCGGCCCGCGCAGAGCAAAGTGCCCCAACCTGCGGGGTAGGGCAGCCTGATGCAGCACTAATTGAAAAATTTGTCAGCATCATCATGTTTTGCTTATATTCCTGACGCCCAAAGTGTACACTAATTCAAAGAAGTTTTCAAGGACCGACTGCCCGCAGAGCACCCGGCCCGCGTCAGCCAAGTTGATGCGCTGCCCGCACCGCCTCGTTCCAACAGCGCACGGGACAATCGGTCCGGCGGTTTACTTTGCAGCGGTTCGCAGCCATACGCGCATCTCACCGGGCGCGCGGTTGTCCCACACGCAGTAGGGTACGGCCGTAATTGTTGCCGGCTGTTCTACAATAGTATGCGCCTCCGCAGAGAGGCCGCCACGCCACGCGTGCGCAGCACAGCCACCCCGCCCAATAATTGCGGGCGCTGCACCACTGTCCAGCGCGCCCGCAGCAGCAGCGCAATTTCGTCCAGCGCTGCGTGTTTGTGGTCTGTGCCCTCCACGCAATACAGCAGCGGACCACGCTCCACCGCCACGCGGCCGGCCATTTGGCGCACCTGCGGATTGGCGCGCGTCAGGCGCACGGGCATCGCCAGCTGCAGCAGCAGCTTGTCCCCGGCGCGCCACAAGCGGCGCACCACGACATAGCCTTTGCGCGCCCGCACCACAACGCGCTTGCCATTGACCGCCAGTGTGAAACTCCGGCACCAGCCCGGCACGCGCAAGTGCAGCCCGAAGCGCGCCGGCCGTTCCGGATCGATGCGCAACTCCACGCGCCCATCCCACGGGTATTGCGTGCGCTGTGTGATGTGCACGTTCGCGCCATTCACCTGCGCCACAGCCGTGCCGGCAGCATACAGGTGCACCCACAAGCTGCGCGCGGCAGTGGAGTAGAAGTACCCGCCCACGCCGGCAATCAGACGCGCGATATTGGGCGGGCAGCAAGCGCAATCGAACCATTCGGCACGGTGGTGCGCGCCACGCGATGCCAACGGATTCTCGTAAAAGAAGCGCCGCCCATCCAGCGACACGCCGCTCAGCACACCGTTGTAAAGCGCGCGCTCCAGCACGTCTGCGTAGCGCCCGTCGCCGGCAAATTGCAGCAAGCGCTGGTTCCAAAACACCATGCCAATCGCAGCGCAGGTCTCTGCGTAGGCGGTTTCGTCCGGCAGGTCATAGGCATGCGTGAAGCCCTCGTTGCTGGCTGCCGGCCCAATGCCACCCGTGATATACATGCGCTCCGCCACCACACTGTGCCACAGGCGCTCGCTGGCGGCCAGCAGGCCGGCATCTCCGTCTGCATTGGCCAGGTCTGCCATGGCGGCATATAGGTACATGGCGCGCACAGCGTGCCCGGTGACCACGCTTTGCGCGCGCACCGGCAGGTGTGACTGGTTGTACTCGTAGTTTGTAAAGCGAAACTTTGCCGGATCCTCGCCGCGCGCGCGCGCTTCGCCATCAAAATAATGCGGCTGCTGCCCGCGCTCGTCAATAAAGTAGCGTGCCAGCGCAAGGTAGCGCGCCTCACCCGTAACCCGCGACAACTTCACAAGCGCAAGTTCAATCTCTTCATGGCCGGGATAGCCGCGCTGCTGCTGTGCGCCGCGCCCGAAGCTGCGCTCGATGCAGTCCGCATACCGGCACATCACATCCAGCAGCGTGCGTTTGCCGGTGGCTTCAAAATGCGCAACCGCCGCCTCAATCAGATGACCGGCGCAGTAAAGCTCATGCGAATCGCGCAAGTTTGTCCAGCGGCGCTGCAAGCCGGCGCGCTCCATGACAATAAAGTGGCTGTTTAGGTATCCGTCCGGTTGCTGTGCCAGCGCCAGGCGCGCAATGACCGCATCAAGCTGCGCGTCCAACTGCGCATCAAACTGCGCCGCAAGCGCATACGCAGCAGCTTCAATCCACTTGGCAATATCCGAGTCCCAAAAAATGTGCGGCGGACTGCCGGCGCCGGGCTGCCACGCAAGCTCAAGCGCTGCGATGCGCCCGGTGTGCTCCAGCTGCGCATACTGTGCGGGCAATGTAACGGTACGGTTGGCCAGCATGCGCGGCGCCCAAAACGCATCGTGCAGCTGCACCTGGGTAAATGGCACCGGTTTCAGTTGGTGTGTAAGCGACATAGCGTGGCTCCCGGCCGCGCGCTCAAGGCTGCGCCCGGCGCCAGCATTATGGCAGCCCGTTGTGCACGCTGATGCATAATTCCCCCGCCACAACACCCGCCCATTTGCGCCAATCTGGCTGCAAAATAAATCCATTGGTGCCGGCAGATTTAGCAGCGGCTCATCAGGAGGCAACATGACACAATGGCGCTACGACCGGCTGACGTGGCCGGAGATGAACACAGCAATTGCGCGCAAGCCGCAGCCGGTGGTGGCGCTTGCAATCGGGGCGGTGGAGGATCACGGCCTGCATCTGCCGCTCTCCACCGACAACGACATTTTAGAAAGTGTGCTGGCCGAATGCGGGCGGCAGGCGGGCGGCGACCTGCTGGTGCTGCCCACCATTCCGT
>CANNEJ010000269.1 GCA_947503585.1 Anaerolineales bacterium
CCATGCTGGCTTCCGTGGGCGCAGCCGCCAAACGCGGCGTGCTCATTAAGGGCGGGAAGTATCTTGAGACACTGGCGCGCGCGGATGTGCTGCTGCTGGACAAGACCGGCACCTTGACGCTCGGGCAGCCGCAAATAACCGACGTGATTGCGCTGAACGGCTGCCCGCCCGCGGACATTTTGGCGCTGGCGGCTGCTGCCGAGCGCTACTCTGAGCACCCGCTGGCCGAAGCCGTGCGCAGTGCTGCCCGCCAGAACAACCCGCAGCTGCGCGCGGCAGCGGAATTTGAAGCAGTGCCGGGCATGGGCATCAGTGCCATGGTTGACGGAAGCCGCATTACGGTTGGCAACCGGCGCATGCTGGCTGTGGCGGATGTGCCGGCCAGTGCAGCCGGACTGGAGGCGCAGGGCAAGACGCTGCTGTTTGTGCGCCGCGACGCCGAGCTGCTGGGCATACTGGCGGCAGCCGACACGCTGCGCGCAGAGGTGCCCGCCGCGCTAGCCGCTGTGCGCCGCCTGGGTGTGCGCCAGATCGAACTTCTAACCGGCGACAACGAACACGCAGCCGCCACCCTCGCTGAAAAACTGGGCGTGCCCTACCGTGCCGGGCTGCTGCCGGAAGAAAAGATTGCTATTGTGCGCAACTATCAGGCGCGCGGCCACACTGTTGTGATGGTGGGCGATGGCGTGAATGATGCGCCCGCGCTGGCGCAAGCTGATGTGGGCATTGCCATGGGCGCTGCCGGCACAGACATCGCAATTGAGGCAGCCCACATTGTCTTAATGCGCGAGGACTGGCTATTGGTGCCGGAAGTATTTGCAATCGCGCGGCGCACAATGGGAGTGGTTAAGGCCAACTTGGCATTTACGGCGTTTTACAACGTAGCCGGTCTGGCGCTCGCATCATTGGGATTTCTGCCGCCCATCCTGGCCGCGGCCGCGCAATCACTGCCCGACCTGGGCATTATGGCCAACTCGTCGCGCCTGCTGCGCCCGCGAAAACTTTAAGCAACCGCATGGCTCACAGTCACTCACATTTCGGGGATCTGGCAAAGCAGACCACCACGCGCATTGCGCTGGCCCTGGGCTGTACGCTGGCGTTCGTTGCCGTCGAAGCTATGGCCGGCTACTGGTCCAACAGCCTCGCATTGTTGTCGGACGCGGTGCACAATGTCACGGATGCAATTGCGCTGGGCTTGAGCTGGTACGCATTGCGGCTCACGGCCCGGCCGGCCAACTCGGAAAAGACCTTTGGTTATCATCGCGCCGGCATTCTGGCGGCGCTGGCCAACTCAGCAACGCTGGTGCTGATTGCGCTTGGTATATTGCGCGAGGCCTATCTGCGCTTCTTCTCCCCGCCGGCAGTTGAAGCCAACATCCTGATTGGCGTCGGACTGGCTGCGGTGGCCGTCAACCTTGGCACTGCATGGCTGGTAAAGCAGGGCAGCGCGCACGACCTTAATTTACGCAGTGCCTTCACCCACTTAATGGGCGATGTGGCCAGCACCATCGGCGCCGTGATCGTCGGCATTGTCATCGCGTTCACAGGCCTCAACTGGTTGGATCCGCTGGTGAGCGTATTAATTGGCGTGTTGATTTTGTGGGCAGCTTGGGGCATCCTGCAAGAGGCTGTCAATATTCTGCTGGAAGGCACCCCGCAGGATTTGGACATGCCCGTGCTGGTGCGCGACTTGCAGGCAGTAAGCGGTGTGCGCGGCGTGCATGACCTGCACGCCTGGAGCATCACGCAAAATCTGCGCGCGCTGTCGGCCCATATCGTCACGGGTGAAGTTTCCCCTGGCACCAATGCAGACATCCGGCGCATGGTGAACGAACTCCTAAGCCACAGTTACAACATCACGCATGTCACGCTGCAGCTGGAGAGTGAAGGCTGCAACCCGGCCGGCCTGTACTGCAACATGACCGAAGCCACGCCCCACCACCAGCATTCGCATTAGTGTGGTGGGCGCGGTTACAGGGCGCGGCGGAGTGATTGCGCTGCGCAGCGTGCCGCACTCAAGCCGCGCAGCTGGCGGGCAGCCCGCGGGCAACAGCCAGCCTTACTGCAGCTTGCGCATGCGCACCAATTCGCGCTTCATTTCAACCAGTTTTTCTCCATGCAGTGGATACAGCTGCAGCACCAAAAACGCACCGGTGCATCCCGCAAACGGCAGAAAAGTCATGAAGATGCGAAAGCCCTGCGCCACACTAGCCGGCTGCTCGGCAACGCCAAGCATCGCGTCGTATCCGTAGCTCTGTGAAATCACACCAAACGCGGCCGCTACGATCGCAGTGCTGAGCGTGGTCGCCATGCCGTTCATGCCGAAGTACATGCCCTCGCGCCGCGCGCCGGTCCGCGTCTCGTCCTCGTCAATCACATCCGAGAGCAAAATGTTGTCCATCAAAAAAATGCCCGCAAAGCCGACGCCGATGAAGGTTGCGGCCCCGAGCATGCCGTTCAGGTCGGTCACAAACCACAGTGGCAACATACCCAGTGCCACCACCACATAGGCCAGCAGCCCGGTGGTGCGCGGCTCAAACCGGTTTGCTATCAGCTGCCGCCACGGATACAACATCAGCGCCGACACAATGAAGGCCGTCGCAAGGATCAGCCCGGTTTGTGCGCCGTCTATTTTCAGCGTGTACTTCACAAAGAAGAGCATGCCCGTGGCCATGCTGTTTGTGGTTACAAAGCGCAGAGTCTGCGCCACAGTCAGGATCATGAAGCTGCGGTGCGTAATGATGTGCTTCAACGCCTGCGGAAAAGTCGTCACCGACTCGACGGCTACACTGGTCTCCGCCATGCCCGTCTGGCCGATTAAAATTGCCGCGAGGGCGATGACCGCAAACCCGATGCCCATAATGCCCCAACCCAGCCGGTCGCCGATTACCGGCGGCAGCGCCACGCCCAGCAGCAGGGCCACCGTCAGAAAAATCATCATCTTTGCGGCCACATCCGTGCGCTCGCGGTAATTCACAAACATTTCCGGCAGCAGCGCGTAATAGGCGTTGCTCACCGCACTGTTAATCGCGTCGTACACAACAATTACAAAAACAAAATAAGCCAGCAGCGCATAGGGCTGCG
>CANNEJ010000270.1 GCA_947503585.1 Anaerolineales bacterium
CATGACAACAAAGTGCGCAGCGCAGCCCACGCAGCATTTGTGGACGCCCGTGAATCCTGGAGCTGGTATGACTTGGGCAACTCCGCGCCCGAGAAACTTGGCGCGGCCGCGGGTGCGCTGGCAGCGCTGCTGGCTGACCGCTACAGCACTGCGCGCCAGGTGGCGGTGGAGGCCGGGCACTTTCCGGCTGCAGCCGGTGCCGGCCTGGCAGCTGCGCCCGTGGCCGATGCCGGTGCGCACCTCTGCGCAATGCGCGCGGTTAAGTTTGCGGACGAGCTGGCGTGCATCCGGCGCGCCATGCGCGCCACCGAAGCCGGCCACCTGTGTGCGCGCACGGCGCTGCAGGCCGGCCGCACAGAGCTTGAAGTTTATGCGGAGGTGCAGGCAGCCATCACGCGCGCTGCCGGCGAGCCGATAGTGCTGCTGGGCGATTTTGCAGCCGGCAAGCGCACGGAAAGCGGCGGCGGCCCGCCCACCGCTAATGTGATGCGCACCGGCGACTTGATGATCTTCGACATCTTCCCGGTCATCGGCGGCTACCGGGCAGACATAACCAACACACTATGCGTGGGCACGCCCACCCACAGCCAGCAGCAGCACATGCTGGCGCTGCAGGCAGCCATGGGCGCCGCCGAAGGCGAGCTGCGCCCCGGTGTGTCCGGCACTCAGGTTTACGCGGCGTGCCGCGCTTCCCTTGTGGCAGCCGGTTTGGGCGAGGCATTCGTGCATCATGCCGGGCATGGCCTGGGCTTGGGGCACCCGGAGGCGCCGTTTTTTGTGGCGCAGAGCACGGACACGCTGCAGGCCGGCAATGTGGTTACGCTTGAGCCCGGCGCCTACATTAAGGGCTGGGGCGGGGCGCGCATCGAGCATAACTATTTGATTACTGCCAGCGGCTTCGAGCGCCTCTCACAACATCAGATTGGATTTTAAGCGCCGCTGTTGCGGGCGCGGGCGGCAGGCGCTGCGCTACGCGCGCTTGCGTGTTTTTGTCTTGGCGCGCAGCGCCGGCTTGCGCGCTGCGGGTTTGACCGTTTTCTTTTTTGGCTTTTCGGCTTTGGGTTTCTGGCCGGCCATTTGCGCCAGTAGTTTTACTTCCTGGGCGCGCTCGCGCGGGCAGATCAGCAGCGCCGTGGGCGTGTCCACCACCACCATGTCTTGCAGGCCCAGCGTCGCCACCATGCGGTGCCCGCTGTAGATGAGGCTGTTGCGCGTATCCGGCGAGTAGTGCTGCCCGGACACCGCATTGCCGTGCGCATCGTGCGGCAAAAGGTTGTAGACCACATCCCAGCTGCCCACATCACTCCAGCCAATTTCCACCGGCAGCACCGCTACGCGTGCGGCTTTTTCCATTACGCCGTAATCAATCGTTTCCACGGGCAGCCGCGGCCAGATCTTCGCCAGCGTGCGCGCGGCATGCTCCTGCCCGAGGGACGCGCCAATCTGCTCCAACCCCGCATAAAGCTCGGGCATGTGCAGCGCCATCTCCTCCAGCACGCGCTGTGCGCGCCAGATGAACATGCCGCTGTTCCAGCTGTATGCGCCACTAGCCGCATACTTCGCTGCAGTTTCGCGCGCCGGCTTCTCCACAAAACGCGCCACGCGGTAGGCGCGCTGCGTGCCGCGCGCGGGCAGCGCTGCCCCGCGTTGGATGTAGCCGTAGCCGGTTTCCGCGCGGCTGGGCGCAATGCCCAGCGTCACCAGCCAGCCATCCGCCGCCAGCTGCGCCGCGGTCTGCAAGGCTGCTTGGAACTCGCGCTGCTTGGTGATCAGATGATCGGCGGTGAGCACCGCCATAACCCCAAGCGGGTCGCGCCGCCGGATGTGCAGCGCTGCCAGCCCGATGGCAGCTGCCGTGCCGCGCGCGGCCGGCTCGCCCAGGATATTTCCGGCGGGCACGCCCTGCAGCTGCTGGTGCGCCAGCACGCGATAGTCTGTGTGCGTGCCCACAAAAGTGCGCGCCGGCGGAATGAGCGGGTGCAGGCGCTGGCGCGCAAGCTGCAGCAGCGAGCCGCCGCCGGTGAAATCCAAAAATTGTTTGGGCATGTGCGGCTGGCTGCGCGGCCACAAACGCGTGCCGCTGCCGCCCGCCATGATTAGTGCGTAAAGCTTTGGTGCCATTGGAATTGCGGCGCGCGACCATTGCGCGCTGCAATTATAGCGGTGGTAAAGTTGCGTGATGGAAGCCTGCATCTCCACCATCATTATTTTGCTGGTGTACAAGTGGCTCTCCAACCGCAGCCGGAACAGCCCGGCCGCGCGGCGCGGCCCTTACTACGCTTCCATCAACAGTATGGTGACGGAGTGCAGTAGCGCGATGGAGCGCTTCCAGTCGCTGCTAAACCTGGTGGGTGCGGACTCCAGCATCCAAAACACACCCGAATGGCAAAAGCAAATCAAGACGCAGGGTGCGACAATGACTCGCATGCCGCAGCGCGTGGCGCTGATGCAGCCGCCGCCGGACTGCATGACAGTCCACAGCCACATGAGCGGCATGGCCATGCACTACGCGCGCTGGGCCGCCATGTTTCTTGAGGCGTTTGAGAAAGAGGATCAGGCGCTGGCAGACACAGCCGAGGATGAGAAGGCGCGCGGCGATGCCGCTAGCGAACGTGCCACGGCGGAGCTGCAGCGCCTTAATGCCAGCGATTGATCAAGGCCGCCGCACCTAAAGCATGCAGCTCGGCTAAAACACTACATCACCGGGAGCACCAAAACTATGATCTTTGACCAACTCAGCGAGTGGCCGCGCTACTTTTCATCCGCGCCCTGGCGCCTGGCTTTTGAGTTTGTGCTGGCGCTCAAAGCAGATGCAGCGGATGGCCGCCATGCGCTGCAGGGCGATGACATCTATGCGATGGTGATGGCTTACGAGACCGGCGCGGCGGAGCAGAGCGTGCTGGAGGCGCACCGCACTTATATTGATATTCAGGCCACGCTGCAGGGCACGGAACGCCTGGACTGGTTTGCGCTGGCCGGCCTGCGCGTGCAGACCGCCTACGATGCTAACAAGGATGCTGCATTCTTTGTGCACCCCGGCACGGCGGGCGCCCAGCTGCT
>CANNEJ010000271.1 GCA_947503585.1 Anaerolineales bacterium
TCATCCCGGGGAACTTTCCACTGCTGATGTTGGCATGGAAGATTGCGCCTGCGCTGGCAGCCGGCAACACCGTTGTGCTGAAGCCGGCCGAGTGGACGTCGCTTACCGCGCTGCTCTTCGCCGAGATTTGCCGCGACGCCGGATTGCCGCCGGGCGTCGTCAACATCGTCACCGGCGACGGCAAAGTCGGCGAGCTGATCGTCAACCACAAGGGCGTGGACAAAATTGCGTTCACCGGTTCCACGGATGTGGGCCGGCGCATTCGCAGCGCCACTGCCGGCAGCGGCAAGCGCCTCTCGCTGGAGCTGGGCGGCAAGTCGCCGTTCGTGGTGTTTGACACAGCCGACTTGGACAGCGTGGTTGAAGGCATCGTCGACGCCATCTGGTTTAACCAGGGGCAGGTGTGCTGCGCGGGCTCGCGCCTGCTGGTGCAGGAGAACGTGGCCGACAAGCTGCTCAACCGGCTGCGCGCCCGCATGGACAAACTGCGCGTCGGCGACCCGCTCGACAAATCTGTGGACATTGGCGCCATCATTGCGCCAAAGCAGCTCGAGAAAATTCAGCAGCTGGTGGAGCAGGGCCGCAGCGAAGGCGCCACACTGTGGCAGCCCGCATGGGCCTGCCCCAAAGATGGTTACTTTTATCCGCCGACGCTGCTCACCGATGTTGCGCCCGCGTCCACCGTGGCGCAAGTGGAAATTTTCGGGCCGGTCCTCGTCAGCATGACTTTCCGCACGCCGGCCGAAGCCATTGCACTCGCCAACAACACCCGCTACGGCCTGGCCGCCAGCGTGTGGAGCGAAGACATAAATGTTGCGCTGGATGCAGCGCGCCAAATCAAAGCCGGTGTGGTGTGGGTCAACTGCACCAACCAATTTGATGCCGCTTCCGGTTTTGGCGGTTACCGCGAGAGCGGCTTCGGGCGCGAGGGCGGCAAAGAAGGCATGTACGAATATTTGAAGCCGGTTGCCGCAGCTGCGGTGGCGGCTGCCCCCGCCCGCAAAGCAGCTGCCCGCAAGCTGGCGGCTGCTATCGGCAGCCTGCCCGATGTGGATCGCACACCCAAGCTATTCATTGGCGGCAAGCAAGTGCGCCCGGACTCCGGTTACAGCCGCCCGGTGCTGGATGCGCGCGGCAAAGCGCTCGGCGAAGTTGGCGCCGGCAACCGCAAAGACATCCGCAACGCGGTGGAAGCCGCCCGTGCGGCCGGCAAATGGGCGGACACCAGCGCGCACGCCCGCGCGCAAATTTTGTACTACCTCGCAGAAAATCTTGATACGCGGGCGGCGGAGTTTGCGCAGCGCATTGGCGCCATGACCGGGGATGCGCGCAGCGCAAGCGCCGAGGTGCAGGCCGCAGTGGAGCGCCTGTTTGTATTTGCGGCATGGGCTGACAAATACGACGGCGCCGTGCATCACACGCCGCAACGCAATGTCACCCTCGCAATGCCGGAGGCGGTTGGCACGCTGGCGCTCATCTGCCCGGATGAACTGCCGCTGCTGGGGCTGGTGACGTTGATTGCGCCGGCGATTGCACAAGGCAATACGGTCATCGCCGTGCCCTCCGAGCTGCACCCGCTGGCCGGCACTGACTTCTACCAGGTACTGGAGACCAGCGACGTGCCCGCGGGCGTCATCAACATTGTCACGGGTGCCCGCGCCGAGCTGGCCGAAGTGCTTGCGGCGCACATGGATGTTGACGGCCTGTGGCACTTTGGGCCGCAATCGGAGCGTGCAGCCGTGGAGCGCGCATCCTGCGGCAACCTGAAGCAGCTCTGGTCGGGCGGCGCGCACAACAGCAATTTGTGGCAATGCGACGCGCAGGAGTTCCTGCGCCATGCCACGCAAATCAAGAACATCTGGGTGCCGTACGGTGCCTGATTCGCGCGCTGCAACTTTCGCTGCACAAAAAGTTTGCCCATGCGCAAAAACCCTGCGCGCTTATTATTTTCAGAGGTAAGACATGCCCCTATTTGACCTGCCGCTCAGCGAGCTTGAGGCCTACCGCCCGGCGCGCACAGAACCGAAAGACTTTGATGCGTTTTGGCAGCGCACGCTGCAAGCAGCGCGTGCCTTTCCGCTTGCCCCAAAGTTTGCGCCCATAAACACCGGTCTTAACCTGCTGGCAGTCCATGATGTAACTTTCAACGGATACGGCGGCCAGCCCATCCGCGGCTGGATGATTTTGCCGCGCACAGCCAAAGCAGCGCTGCCCTGCGTCGTCAAGTACATCGGGTATGGCGGTGGGCGCTCGCTGCCCGCCGATCACCTTTTGTGGCCCAGCGCGGGCTACGCATGCCTGGTTATGGATACGCGCGGCCAGGGTGGCGCATGGAGCCCTGGCGACACACCCGACCATGAGCCGGAAGGCGGCAATGCACAGCACCCGGGCTTCATGACGCGCGGCGTGCTGCATCCGGACACCTACTACTACCGGCGGGTGTTTACAGACGCGGTCCGCGCGGTTGAAGCAGCGCGCGCATTTGAACTTGTAGATCCCGCGCGCGTGGCTGTGACGGGCGGCAGCCAGGGCGGTGGAATTGCACTGGCGGTGGCGGGCTTGCTGCCGGACATTGCAGCCGTTCTGCCGGACGTGCCCTTCCTGTGCCACTACCGTGTAGCCACCGAGCTCACCGATCAGAGCCCCTACGCCGAGATTGCAAACTACTGCCGCATTCACCGCGACAAGGTTGAGACGGTCTTCGACACACTGCAATACTTTGATGGCGTGAATTTTGCGGCGCGGGCGCGCTGCCCGGCGCTCTTCTCCGCCGGATTGATGGACGATATTTGTCCGCCGCGCACCGTGTACGCAGCCTACAACCACTACGCCGGCAGCAAGCGCATGCAAGTGTGGTCGTACAACCGCCATGAAGGCGGCGCAATCTTTCAAGAGATGGAGAAAGTCCGTTTTCTGGCAGCGCACTGGGGCTAACCAGGGCCCGGGTCAAAAATGCAATCCGGTTCTTGGCTCGGCGCCGCATTTTATAAACTACGCTGTAATCTGGCTCACAATGCGTGCCAGCGCTAGCCGACCGGTCGGCTAGCGCTGGCAC
>CANNEJ010000272.1 GCA_947503585.1 Anaerolineales bacterium
CGGCCGGCCAGCGCATTGCCAGCGCGCCCACCAGCCAGCCACAGCCAGCCAGCGCAAAAATATTTAACGCATGCAGCGCCACTGCGTGCGGCGCGCCGCTGATGCGCTGCGCCAGCCACCAAAAGCTAAACCCAAGCGGGCGGTAGTACGCAAAACCGGCAGCACTGGTCCAGAGTTCTCCGAAGCCCTTGCCGGCAAGAAAATTAAAATTGCCTACGTCATCCCAAAAGAATGGCAGTTGCAGTACGGGCCAGTACAACGCAATGGCCAACAGCGGCGGCGTGGCAAAGCGCACCCAGCGCATCTGGCAGCCGCCGGCTAATTGTTGTCCGCCAGCCAGAGCGCTGCCGTTTCCGGCAGCAGGGCCAGCGGCGTGTCGCGCACTTCACACTGCGGCAGCGCATCCAGAAAGTGCACGCCGTACGCTTTGCTGCGCACGCGCCGGTCAAAGATCACCACCACACCGCGATCAGACTTGCTGCGAATGAGGCGCCCGAAACCCTGCCGCAGGCGCAGCGCCGCCTCCGGTACGGTGTATTCGCCAAATGTGTCTTCGAAGGTGGCGCCGCGCGCCTCGATGATCGGATCGCTGGGCACATCAAACGGCAGTTTCGTAATCACCAGCACAGACAGCGCTTCGCCGACCACATCCACACCCTCCCAAAAGCTGCGCGCGCCCAGCAGCACCGCATGCTCCGCAGCGCGGAAGCTTTGCAGCAGCTGGTGGCGCGAAGTGCTGCTGGCGATCTGATCAAACACGCGAATGCCCGCGCGCTCCAACGGCCCGCGCAAATAGCTGGCCGTCTGGCGCAGCTGCGCATGCGAGGTGAAGAGCACCAGCGCGCGTCCTTTGGTGGCAAGGCACAACGCAGCCAGCCCCTGTTCCAGCTTGCGCTGGAACAGCGCGCCCTGCGCCGGCTCGGGCATGTCTTCCGCCACGCAAATGAGTGTGTTCTCGCGGTAATTAAACGGCGAGCCCACAATCAACTCGTCCGCATCATGGGCGTGCAAGCGCTTCTTGATGTACGCAAAGCCCTCGTCCGTCGCCAGCGTGGCGGAGGTGAGCACCACCGCACGCTTGGCAAACCACAAGTGCTTTTCCAGCAGCGGCCCCACCGCCAGCGGTGCCGAGTGCAACGACGGACTGCGCGCATTCGGCCCCAGCTCCACCCAGCAGATGCGCGCAGCGTCGGGCTGCTCAACAATGCCCTGCACCTGGTCGCTAAAGTTTCCCAGCCAGCGCACCACCCCGGCCAGCGCCGTCAGCAAGTCGTCCAGCTCCGCAGCGCCGTCATCCTGCACCTCAATCACGGCGCGCGCCAAGCGCTGCAGCCCCTGCACCACGGGCTGCAGTCCGTGCTTTAGGCTGTCCCACGCCAGCAGCACCTCGGCCCACTCGCCGCTTTCGCGCGCCTCCTCGCGCAGCCGCACCTTGCGCGAATATGCACCAACTTCTCCGTCACCCGCTGCCAGCGCAAAACGGCCCGCTTGTTGAAAAAAGTTGGCGACATGCACAAGCACCGCCTGCTGTGCGGCTGCCACGCCTTCTGTCTGGTGGCGCAAGCCGGCTTGCTGCCCAACCGCCAGCAAGCTGCCAACCCGCGTGACAACCTGCGCCAGCAGCCCACTTTGCGGGCCGGCCAGTGCGCGCAGCCGAAACTCCAGCTCCGGCTGGCGTGCCACAAAAGGCAGCCCGTCTGTGGTGGCAGCCTCAAGGTGATGCGCCTCATCCACAATCAAGTATTGGTATTCCGGCAGCACGCGACTCTCTGACGCGGCATCTGCCAGCAGCAGCGCATGGTTCACCACCAGTACGTGCGCCGACTCTGCTGCGCGCTTCGCCCGATAGAACGGGCAGCTGCCGCCCTGCATCGTTGCGCAGCGCTCCGTGGTGCAGCCCTCATCTTCAGCCGAGAGGCGCAGCCACACCTCCAGCTCGCCCGGTCCCGTAAGCGTCAGCTCGCTGCGGTCGCCGGTTTCTGATTGCGGCAGCCACACCAGCAGCTTCGCCAGCACGCGCATCTCATCCAGCGTGCGCACCGGGCGCCGCCGCATCGCATCAAACAACCGCGGGCACACATAATTGCCGCGCCCCTTGAGCACGGCCGCCCGAAAATCCTGCGGCAGCGCCTGCTGCAGCGCGGGCAGATCCTTGCGCATCAACTGATCCTGCAGGTTGATGGTATTGGTGGAGATAACAACGCGCCAGTCGCTTTGCACAGCCCAGCAGATTGCCGGCACCAAATACGCCAGGCTCTTGCCGGTGCCAGTGCCGGCTTCCACCAGCAGGTGGCGCTGCCCGGAGAGGGCGCGCGCCACGGCCCGCATCATTTTTAGCTGCTGCGGCCGGCTCTCGTAGCTCGCAAATTGACCGGCCAGCGCGCCACCGGGCTTAAACATTTCCACGAGCGGCGCCTCATCCAGCGGCGCCGGCTCATCAGCCGGCTGCAGCGCGGGGCCGGCTGTGCCGCCGCTGCCCGCAAACAGGCCGCGCTCTGGAGCGCCGGACCTGCGGCGCTTGGGTGCTGCGCCTTGCTCCGTCCGGCGCCGCAAAGCCTCCTGAAAGGTGTAGTCCGCGCCCCACTCCACATCGGCCGCCAGCCGCACCAGCTCCGAGAGTGTGTCGAGTGATAGCTCTTCTGCGCGCTGCGCCAGCAGCATGTATACCGCCTGCGTTGCGCGCGCATCATTTAGCGCGCGGTGCGCATCGCGCAGCGGCACGCCAAGCTCGGCGGCCAGCGCGCCCAGTGCATAGCGGCTTGCGCTGGGCAGCAGCGCACTCGCCAGATCATAGGTGTCGATCGAAACATTGTTACGCAGCGCGCCGTGCTTTTGTAAAAATCCAAGATCGAACTTTAGGTTGTGACCAATCACGGGCGCGTTGCCCACAAAGCGCAGCAGCTCCGGCAGCGCTGCCGCGAGCACCGGCGCGCGCACCACCATTGCATCCGTAATGCCGGTCAGTTCAGTAATGAAACCGGGGATCGGCACGCCCGGGTTGACGAGCGTTTCATACTCGTCCTCAATGCGCGCGCC
>CANNEJ010000273.1 GCA_947503585.1 Anaerolineales bacterium
TGGCGCGCATGCGCCAGCTCAGGTTTGCAATTTCCAAATACCGGCGCAGTTCGCTGGCGGCTTCGATGTGGCGCCCCAGGCCAAAGTACACGCGCCCCAAATAGAAGTGGTTGAGCGGGTTGTCCGCTGCCGCACTGCCCGCCGAAATCTGCTCCAAAATATGCAGATCGCGGTCTTTGCGCAGCTGGCGGTCTGCGGCGGTGAGATAGCCAAAGTGCTGCGCCAGAATGTCCGTGCGCAGCGGCTCCACCCCGGCGGCGCGCAGCTGCGAATAAATCTGCTCATGCACAGCGCCGCTGAAGCGCGCATGCGGACCGTTTTTAAACAGCCAGGCGTGCGCCACGGTTTCAATGTTGCCGTTGTCGTGCGGCGATTGCACTAGCAGGGTATACGCATCTGCCAGGCCGGAGGCTACTGCGCGGCGCAGCTTGTAGCCGTGCCCGGGCGCCAGCGCCATGTCGGCATCCAGGTGCAGCACCCAGTCTGCACTGGTGTGCTGCAGGCCGAAGTTTTTGGCGGCTGCAAAATCGTCTATCCAGGCAAAGTGCTCCACGCGCGCGCCCGCCTGCAGTGCCAGCTGCACCGTGGCGTCAGTGGAGCCGGTGTCCACCAGCAGGATTTCGTCCACGGCGGTGCGCACGGAATCAAACAAGGCCGGCAGGTGCTGCGCTGCGTTGCGCGCAATCAGGCACAGCGCGATGCGGGCAGCGCCTGGCAGGGCGGGCAGCGCTTCGGCCGGAAAGGAAAGCACCGCGGTGGCTTGCAGTTGCGCGCGCGCAATTTCCAGGTTTGCAAGCGTAGTGCCGTCGGCCGGCTTTAGCTTGTGCACGCGCTCCAGGCAGGCCACTGCCTCGCCAAAGTTGCCGAGCTGCACCCAGAGCGTGCCCAGATTTTCGAGGGCCAGCAGGTTGTCCGGTGCAAGTGCAAGCGCGCTCGCAAATGCGGCCTGCGCGCCGGCCAGGTCGTGGGTCTCAAGCAAACAGGCACCCAGATCAATGAAAGCGGCGACGAAATTGGGGTCGTGCTGCACGGCCTCGCGGAAGGCGGCAATTGTGGCAGGCAGGTCGCCGGCTGTGTAATGGCGGGTGCCGCGCTGCCAGGCTTGCGCGGCGGCCGGCACGGTGGTTGCGGCGGTTCGCCCGGCGGGCGGGCGCTGTGCTGGCAGGGGCCGGTGGCGTTTGGCCACTAGTGCGCGAGCGTTTCAGCCGCTTGCATGCGCGCAAAAAATACGGCCGCAAGCGGCAGCGCCTGCTGCTGCATGTACAGCAGGCCCAGCTCGCGGTTTGCCGCCACCACATGCGGCTGTAGCGCGGCCGCCCGCAGCAAGTGGGTGGCGGCCGCTGCGTAGTCGCCTTGCAGGCGCGCTATGCGCCCGAGTGCAAGAGCGCCAGGCGGCGCTACGGCTGCGCAGTCACCCGCTGCGGCGGGCTGCGCTATCTGCGCCGGTGCGGTTGGCAACATTGGCGGCGGTTACGCGGGTTCAGCCAGCGCCAGCAGCGGCATAATTTCAAAGTCCAGAATGTCCGCCAGCTGTGCAAAATCATTGGCGGCATGCGCGCTGGCAAAGTGCTCGAACGGCTCGAGCAGCGCATCATGCTGTGTGGTGCCAAGTTGATGGTTGACCTCGTAGATCAGAGCGTCAACCAGTTCCAGCAGCAGCTCAGCGCGCCCGGCGGCCTGGTCGCTGCGCAGCGCCGCGCTGCACGCAGGCAGCACTTCAAGCAGGGCGGTATTCGAGTGGATCATAGTGTGGTTCTCCTTGGGCATTTTGCCGATTGTGATGGTCGTTGATTCAAGCCGCAACCAGTGCGGGCTCGATTTGGTGGCGGGCGCGCACCAGCTGCGCCTCGTGGCGCGCCAGCGGGCGGTCGCGGTTCTCGCGACTTTGGGGTGAGCGCAAATACAACCCGAGCACTTCGTTCAAGTGCAGGAACACTGCTGGCGGCGTGCAGCGCAGCCAAAATTCCCAGTCGCCGGCCACCTGCAGCTGCTCGTCAAAGTTGCCGTAGCGGGTGTGCAGTTGGCGGCGCCACATGGGCTGCGGCCCCACAAAGCAATCCTGGCGCAGGCGGGCGGCGTCAAAGTCTTCCCAGATTGCGGCGTTCACGGCGGTGTTATTTTCAAAGGTTTCGTTCTCGCGGTCGGTGATGAGCACATCCGCATACACCAGCGCAATATCTGCGCGCTGTGCAAGTACGCCGGCCATGCGCTCAAATGCGTCTGCGCGGTGGCGGTCGTCCGCATTGGCGTTGGTCAGGTACTGGCCGCGCGCCGCCGCAATGCCCAGGTTCCATGCGGCATACACGCTGCACGGCCCGGGTGCGCGCAGGTACACAATGTTGTCGTACAGCTGCTGGTACTCGGCCACGATGGCGCGCTCGTTTTGCTGCGAGCCGGCGTCAATCACAATAATCTCAAGCCGGTCGGCAATGGTTTGCGCTTCTAGATCGTCGAGGAGTCCGCGCAGGAAGCGCTCTGCGTTGTATACAGATACAAGTGCAGACACCAGTGGCGGGCGGGCGGGCTGTACCGCAATGGAAGCGGCTGCCGGTGCGGCGGCGGACAAGTGCGCCTGTGGGCGGCCAAATTCCAGCCCCAGGCGGGCCATGCCCTCGGCCAGCGCCTGCTCCAGGCGGTCCGCGGTGTGCGCCCACGTGTAACTGCGCGTGACGGTGGCGCGTCCGTTGGCGGCCAGATCCGCGCGCAGCTGGCTGCTGGCGTGCAGCTGCAGCAGCGCGGCTGCAATTTTGTCGGGGCGCTGCGGCGGTACAACGAGTGCGTTGTGCCCGTCCAGCAGGTAGTCGCTGGCACCGGGGTGGGTGGCAATCACGGCACAGCCGGCGGCCATTGCCTCCAGCGGCGGCAGCGGCAGCCCTTCAAAATGGCTGGCATGCACAAAAATATCCGCGCTGCCCAGCAGGGCCGCATACTCGGCTTGCGGCAGCGGCGGCAGCAGGCGGTGCTGCAGCCCGCCCATGTCCAGCGGCTGGCCCATCACCAGCACCTCAAAATTGGCGCCCTGGCTGCGCG
>CANNEJ010000274.1 GCA_947503585.1 Anaerolineales bacterium
GTTCACCCGCACGACATTGAGGATCTGGCGGGCGCGGTTGCCGGCGTGCATGCCGGGCGCGTGGTGGCGTTTGGCGTTTACAACGCCGAGCGCGGCACAGAGGATGTGGTGCTGGTGGCCGAGGCCGACACGCTGGCGGCTGCGGATGTGGCTGCGGCTGTGCGCGACCGCGTCAACCGCGGCACGGACGTGGCACTGGCGGCGGTACATCTGGTGCCGCCGGGCTGGATCATCAAGACCAGCAGCGGCAAGGCGGCGCGCAGCGCCAACCGCGACAAGTACCAGACTGCAATGGCGGCCGCCGCGCCGCAGTAGCGCGCTAGCCGCCGGCCATTGCCTGCTGCACCGCGGTGCACGCCGGGCAATCGCCTGTGGGCCGCACCATGGCAAAACCTGCCTGCGGGTCGTCCGCCCAATAGGTGAAGTCCACGTTGAAAATTATCATCAGCCGCACATTGCCCTGGCGCCGCGCCAGCCGCACCGCATCGGCAAGATACTGCGCATGCTCCGCAACCGTATTGTTGTACGGGGCGCGCCACAAAAACGCGCCGGGCACCATGCCCCACTCCTGTCCGGAAAGGTAGCCGATCTCCGTGAAGCACAGCGGCCGTGACTGGCCGCTGGCAGCGCGATACTGATTGACCATGCCCTGGTAGTAGCGCGTGTAATGGCCGGAACTGCCGCGCGGGTCGCCACTGGTTGCAGCCGGCGGCATGATGCCCTCGTTGTAATGCACGCCGATGCAATCGACATAGTTCAGCCCGCCTGCAGCCAGCATGCCGGCAATGTACGGTGCGTCATCGCAGCCCTGCGTGCCACAGCCGCCAAAGTAACCGGTGGGCGAAGGCGCACCGGAAACCACAAGCGTGTTTGCGTTGGCGGCCTTGATGGCGCCATGGGCCTGGCGCAGCATTTCCGTATATGCCACCGGGCTGATTGTGCCCGCCAGCCACTCGCGCGGCAGGTTCATCTCGTTCCACACTTCAATCCCATCCGCACCAAATGCGGCCAGCGCGCCCACAAAACTTGCGTACTCCGCGTAATATGCGGGCGCCGTGTGTTGCGGGTCGCCCAGCACGCTCAGCAAAACCTTAAAGCCCTTGCTGTGCGCATCCGTCACCGTCCCGGCGTGGCCGGCCGCGCCAGCGCCCGGCGCCCAGCGCACCTGGCGCTTCACCCATGTCATGCCGGTCTGGCGCATGAGGTCCGGGTAGGCAAAGCTGGCCACCTGTCCGCCCAGCTCAAAGCTGCCACTTCGGATTTTTACAGGAGCGGGTGCAGCCGCAGCGGGCGCGGCCGCAGTGGCCGCTGGCGCTGCTGCAACGGCCGCCGCCGGTGTGGCAGCTGCTGCCGGCGTGGCGGCAACAGCAACCGCAGCCTTGCCAATTTGCGGCAGCCCAGTCACCACGCCCGGCAGTTCAACAAAGCGCGCCAAGACCCACAACAAGTCCTTGCTGCCTTTGGTGGTCACTTGGATCCACAAGCTGTCCGCGCTGCGTCCTACCGCAGTTACCGGTGCGCCCTTTGACAGCAACTTCACCCGCTGGCTGTCAGTGGCCGGGGCAGAGCGCAAATAGATCGCCGACTGCGCAATCTTTGCATCCTGCACCGCCGGGTTGCCGGCCTTGGCGGGCGCAGCAGCGCCTGCCACAGCGGCGCTTGCCGGACTGGCAACCACCGGCACAGTCGCTACATCAACAGACAGCGTGCCGATGATTGCAGCCACCCATGTCTTGGTGCCAAACTTGGGCAAGTCCACCAGCAGCCAGCTGCTCTGCACATTCCGGCCGAGCACGGTTACCTGGTTGCCCTTAAACACCGCGCCCATCACCTCCCCGTTGTTATCCGGAGTGGCGCGCACAAAAGCGCTGATCGCAATCACAGTCAATACTGCCGGCTCGGCAGCAGTTGCAGCGGCTTGCGCCACCGGTGCGCCAGCCAGCCAAAGTGCAAGCACGCCAAGCAAAATTTTAATTGCCAGTCCGCGGGGCTGATTATTCAATTTCAAACTCCTGTAGGGTACGGGCGCAGCCGCCGCTGGGCCTGCACCGGAAGCTATCGTACCGTTTGACACGGCCACCGTCAACCAAAGCGGCGGAACCAATTAGAACAGGCGTGGCCGCCGAATTTAAGGCGCCAAGCGGCGCATGCTGATACCATTCACTCGATGTTGAAGCCTCGGGTTCAATGGCTGCGCGCCCTGATTGCAGTTGTGGCGCTATCACTTTTGCTGGCGTTCTCAGCCGGGCTGGGCATGGCCATCATGGCCGGCGCCTTGCGGCTGTGGCCGGGCTTGCTGCAAAATGCGCAGTGGGCGCAGCCACCGGCCGCCCCATCGGCCACTCCGGCGCCAACTAACACGGCACTGCCCAGTCCCACCGCCACGGCGACGGCCACGTTCACCGCCACACCCATCTTTCAGCTGCCCGGCCGCGTCACCGGAGACCAGTTGCGCCTGCGGCGCACACCCGGCTCTGCCGGCGAGCGCATTGCGCGCCTGCCCGCAAACACCACACTGGCCCTGGAGGGCCGCTCCGCGGACTTTACATGGTACGAAGTTACCACGGCCGACGGTCTGCATGGCTGGGTGGGCGCTGAGTACATTGAACTGGTAGGTCAGAGCGCGGACCTGCCGGTAACCGGCCAGATAAAATCGGTGGGCGATGAAGCCAGCGTAGCGCGCAATGCCAGTCCGGCACCCGCGCTGCTCAGCGCGCCGGACTCGCGCGACAAACCGGTGGTTGAATTCTTGCTGCTGCCCGAAACGCCGCTGGGGCTGGCCGGCCGCTCCTCAGACGGCCAGTGGCTTCAGGTTGTGTCGCCCTATGGCGACATTGGGTGGGTGCCAACCGACAAGGTGAATCTGCTGGTGCCACTGGATGCGGTGGCAATTACATTTGAGACGGTGGCAGCGCCGGCACCGGAAGTGGCAGCTGCCAACCTGCCAACGGCTGCCAGCGAGGCGACCAACAGCGCAGCCGTTGCAACACAGCCGGGCACGGCAACCGCTGCGGCCAGTGCAACGC
>CANNEJ010000275.1 GCA_947503585.1 Anaerolineales bacterium
TTGCCCCCGGAGCAAGAAGTCGCAGGTTCAAGTCCTGCCGGGGACACTCACCACTATTTGTTACCGGTTCACTTTTATGCCGCATTGTTGGCGCCGCATGTGAACGCCCCACTCCCCTAAACCAACTCTACGGCACACGCGTGCGCACCGGCACCAGCGTCAATTTCACAACCGGGTTGGGCGCCAGGCGCGTGGCCACAATGCTGCCCGGCGGCTTGGGAAAACTACAAACCACGCGCAGGCGCCCGTTGTCCTGGCGCACTTGCCGGCATAGCGCCCGCCCGCTTGCCGCGAGCGGCGTGGGCGTGGCGGTGGCCGTGCCCGCTGCTGCAATTAGCAGACTATCGCCGGATGCCGCTGCAACTCCTGTAACAACAACTTGGCTGCTAAAACATAGCAACAGCAGTCCCGCCAGTAGCGCGCGCTTGCTGCCCACCGCGCCAATTTTCCAGATCCAGCGATTCATTTCAAGCCTATTTTAGTTGCTGGCATCCATCTTAGGACCGCTTCCCTACGCCACTCGCCGCAGCAAGTCGCGCTGCTAAAATGGCATTGCGCCTCTGTATGGAAACAACCAGTCGCCTGAACCCGCAACAGCTGCGTGCTGTCACTGCACCGGCCGGCCCGGTGCTGGTGTTGGCCGGGCCGGGCTCGGGCAAGACGGCCGTGCTCACCGAGCGCGTGGCGCATCTGGTGCAGCAGGGCACGCCGGCGCATCGCATTATGGCCGTCACTTTCACCAACAAAGCGGCCAAGCAAATGCGCGAGCGCATTGGTGTGCAGCTGGGCGTGCCGCTGGCCGGCAACTGGGTGGGTACATTTCACGCCACTTGCGCGCGTATTTTGCGGCGCGAAGCCGATGCGCTGCACGCCGCAACCGGGCTTGAGCTCACGCGCGACTTTGCCATCTACGACACTGCCGACCAAGTGGCGCTGCTCAAGCAGGCCAGCCAGCATCTAAACGTTGACGAAAAACGCTTCCCGCCGCAGCGCCTGCTCGGCGCCATCTCGCGCGCCAAAAATGAAATGGTGCTGGCCGCTGATTTCCTGCCCGACAGCTACCTCAACGAGATTGTGGCGCGCGTTTATGTGCGCTACCAGCAACTGCTGGGCGAAAACAACGCCGCAGATTTTGACGACTTATTGCTGCATACCGCGCAGTTGTTCCAGCGCGTGCCCGAAGCCCTCGAGCGTTGCCAGCGCCAGTTTGAACATGTGTTGGTGGACGAATTTCAGGACACCAATCTTGTGCAGTACCGTGTTGTGCAGCTGCTTTCCGCCATTCATGATTGCCTGTACGTGGTTGGCGACCCGGACCAGTCCATCTACAGCTGGCGCGGCGCGGACCACCGCAATGTGCTCCGCTTTGAGAAAGATCATCCGGGCGCGGTTGTAATTTTGCTTGAGCAAAACTACCGCTCCACACCGAATATTCTCGATGCGGCAATGGCGGGCATCGACCGCAATCCGCAGCGCACGCGCAAGCAGCTCTTCACCGAGCGCCGCGACGGAACGCCGATTGTGCTGCACGAGGCCTATGACCCGGCGGATGAGGCAAAGTGGGTGTTGGAACGCATCGCCACGCTAACCACGGGCGGCACGCCGCCCGGCGACTGCGCCATCATGTACCGCACGAACGCGCAGTCACGCGCTTTGGAAGATGAGTTTGTGCGTGCGCGCCTTCCCTACCGCCTCGTTGGCGCCACGCGCTTCTACCAGCGCCGCGAAGTAAAAGACCTGCTCGCGTATCTGCGGTTGGTGCAAAACCCGCGCGACAGCGTCAGCCTGATGCGCGTGATTAACACGCCGCCGCGCGGCGTGGGCGCCAAGGCTATCGAGGCCCTGCAACAGTGCGCCAGCGCTGCGGGCAGCACGCCCGCGCTTGTGCTGCTGGAACTGGGTGCTGCGGGCGATGCCAGCCCGCATCAGGCAGCCCTTGCCGGCCGGACAGCCCGCGCGCTGACAGATTTTGGGCGCCTGCTTGTGCGCTGGATCGCGGAGAGTCAATCGCTCGCTTTGCCCAAGCTCATTAATTTAATCACGGAAAGCAGCGGCTATGCCGCGTTCATCAATGATGGCTCAGTGGAAGGCGACGAGCGCTGGGCCAACGTGCTCGAGTTGCGCAGTGTGGCCGCAGATAGCCCGGCAGAAAGCCTGACACAGTTCCTGCAAGATGTGGCGCTCGTCTCCGAAGTGGATGACTTGCCCGAAGGCTCGGGGGGTGCGCCAACGCTGCTCACGCTGCACGCTGCCAAAGGGCTGGAGTTTGGCGTTGTGTTCCTTGTGGGGCTGGAGGACGGCTTGCTGCCGCACAGCCGCTCGCTGGAAGACCCCACCGGAATGGAAGAAGAGCGGCGCCTCATGTATGTTGGCCTCACGCGCGCCAAGAATCGCCTCTTGCTCTCCTACACTTTTCGGCGCAACAACTTTGGCGAATTTAGCGGCAGCCTCCCCTCGCGTTTTCTAAAAGACATTCCCGCTGCGCTGCTGGAGGGGCGCCTGCCCGCCCGCGAAGGCGAGCGCCGCAGCACTGTGCAAGCTGCGGCATGGGCCAGCCCGCCCGCCGCAGCGCGCTCCGCCCCCACCGCAGTTTTCCAGACCGGGCAGCGTGTCTCACATCCGGATTTTGGCGCCGGTGTTGTCATTGAAAGCAAGCCAATGGGCGGGGATGAAATGACCACCGTCGCATTCGAAAAAGCCGGCTTGCGAAAAATAATGGCGCGGGTCGGCAGGCTTAAAGCGCTGGCGGCGTGAAGTACTTGAAAATTTGCCAGTCATTGATGGCCCGCCGCCAGCCGGCGGGCTGCCGCTTGGCAGCTGCTGCCCGCGTGCCCAAGGCCCGCTAGAATGCGCATCTTTCTCACCGGCGGTGCGGGGTACATCGGCGGCGCTACGTGCGCGGCGCTGCTGCAAGCCGGCCACCAAGTTACGGTCTACGACAACCTCTCGCGCGGGCACCGCGCCGCAGTGCCTGCCGGCGCGCAATTCATTCAAGGTGATTTGGAAAACCGGGAGGTGCTTGCTG